>JADEXW010000284.1 GCA_015206935.1 Pseudanabaenaceae cyanobacterium LEGE 13415
GCACAAAGCACGAAAATGCCACCGAACGATAAAAAATTTAACCAAGACATTATTGATAGCGACCTAGTTGTTCATTGAATCGAATTTTGAGTAAATCCAGAAGCATTTTAATCGAGTCTTGGATCAAATTCACTTTTGACGGCTTTTTCTGATGTTTTTCAGAAACATTTGCCGGAATTTCTCCGATCGTATATCCCCAATTTCTTGCTAAATAAATTAGCTCTACATCAAATGAAAATCCGCTAAGTGTCTGACGCAGAAATAGTTTCTTTGCAGCAGATTTCCGAAATCCTTTCAATCCCGCCTGCATGTCGCTATATTTCAAATCTAAAATTTTGCGAGATAGCAGATTGAAGACTTTACCCGCGATTTTTCGGCTGAGTTTAACCTCTTTCTGATTCCCTCGTGCCAAACTCCGATTCCCGATCGCTACATCGCAAGTCCGGAGCTTCTCAATTAATAAATCGAGATGTGTCAACGAATACGCCAAATCACTATCTAGAAAACAGATCAGATCCCCATCCGCATACTCAACCCCCTGCCGAATTGCATATCCCTTCCCTGCACGCGGATGATAAGAAATCAACCGAATTCGCGGCGTTTTTGCCAGATGAATCCCAGCGGTAATAATCTCTTTTGTGCGATCGCTTGATCCATCATTAACCAAAATAAACGTGAAATTCGGATGCGTTTCTAAATACCGCAGAATCGCATCAAACGTCCGACGAATATCAGCTTGCTCGTTATAAACTGGGAGAATCACCGACACTTGATCGATCACATTCAACCGAGTTGGAGTAGAAGTCTGGCAAGTTTGATGCTGCGGGGTGCTTCGACGAGTTTGACGAGGGCTTTTCAGTTGTGTCCAAGTCTCGATCGGGTTCCAAAGTTTTTTCATTCAGGGTCTACCAAATCGACTGCACCATGCCGCTAAGAATTCAAGCTTCAATTAAGATACAGGATTCAAAGCAAGGAAGCGAGTACCAAATTGCTAAAAGAATTTGATCTTCCTTGAGGCATAGAGACACATCTTTAATAGAATCAATCCTTCACGAACATGAGCAATATTCGACGCGCCATAAGTTCGAGACTGATATCGCACAGGCACATCCACCAAGTGCAATCCTAATTTTGTCGCTCCAAACAAAAGATCAAAATCGCCAAACGGATCAAAATCGCCAAAATAGCTTCGTCCGGCTGCAATTTTCTCGTAATCACTCCGCCGCAATACTTTCGTGCCACAAAGCGTATCTTTGATCGATTGTCCTAATAAAAACGAGAACATCAAACTAAAAAACTTATTTGCCCAGTTATTCAACCAAGGCATCGCTTCTCCCGATCGCGGATACACCAATCGCGATCCGTTGACGAATTCCCCTCGATCGCTCGCAATTACTTCATAGAAATGCGGCAAATCTTCAGGCTGCACCGTCAAATCCGCATCCAAAATCATCAAAATATCCCCAGTCGCCTGTGCAAATCCGAGTCGAACCGCGTCTGCTTTTCCTTTCCCCATTTGCTGAAAGGCTTTGATCGTGAACTTCGGATGTCCTTCTTCTACGATGCGCTGAATCTCGTCCCAAGTTCCATCCCGCGAATGTCCTTCAACGAAAATAACTTCCGTATGGCTTCCGAGTTGGGGCAATCGCTCGATCGCGCCTCGAATATTTCCCGCTTCATTCCGAGCAGGCACAATCACCGAACACGAATCAGCCTGAGAACTTGCAGCAAATTGCGGCTTTGCGACCACACAATTTGTTAGACAAAAATGATTCAAAATCGGCAAATGTGCCAAAACGCGATTGAAAAACGGCGCAATCAGCGGAATCCGTTTTGGACATAAGAAACGACGGCTCGATCGTAATGGCAAGTATCCCGTAATCTGTAGCAAATTCAGCACATCATCCATCGACAACCAACTTTGTGGCGGTTGAGGACGACGCTGCCCAATCTTCTCAGCAAAATGAAGAAGCGGCTGCCACAAAAAGTTGTGAAACGTCAAAATTAATCGCGATCGAGAATGACAAAATGGCTGCAAATTTGCCAAAACTTGCTGCACATCACTTAAATGTCCTAACACCCCAGAAAGGACAATAAAATCGAATTGAGTTTCAGATAAATCTTCCGATGTGAGCGTTTCTGCATCCAAACAATAGAACTGTAAATGCGGATATTTCGCCTCTGCCAAATCAATCATCGATCGAGAAAAATCAATCCCAACCCCGATCTCTGGATCAAGCCCAGCTAAAAGCGTTCCCGTTCCGCAGCCAATCTCTAAAACGCGGCTACCGGGTGGAATGAAAAACCGATGAAAGCGATCGAGATCTTGATAATAATATCGATTGCGTTGATTCCAAGTATCGAGATTTGCCGCGATTCGATCGAAATACGATCGCACCTGTGCCTTAAACGCATTTTTAGAACTCGATTCTGGTGATTTCGTAACAGAATATCGCATCCGCATTCGACTCAATCGCTAATTTTAGCCGCTCCATTTTCTCACATTGCTTAATAAAGTCTAAACGAGTGATCAAAATTCTACGATTCGCCGTATTGTAATCATCAGTTGATCTTGTTCCCTGGAATAAGTGTGATAGCATTCGCACCCCTGTTCCATTCACGACCCGTTATCTGTATCCAGTTGCACTTGTCTTCCTGGACTGCAACGATGTAAAAAAATTTTTGCTACCACGGTCACAATATTATGGTGCATAAAAGTTACTCATCCTCAGTCGGTCTTGCGCTCCTTCTCACGGGTATCACCGTTGCAGAGGTGCAATTGGTTCGCGCACAAACCGCTTTCAAACTTCCCACTTCTGTTGCTGAAGGCACCAATGTCCGCATTGATGGCTCTGTCAGCATGGCAGCCGTGAATTCGATACTGGAAAAGCGCTTCGAGCAGCAATTTCCAAAAACGGAAGTAACCGCCGCCTCAAATGGTGTTCCTGCGGGCATTCAAGCGGTTCTGAGTGGACAAGCCGATCTCGCCGCGATCGGTCGTCCTTTAAATGACCAAGAAAAAGCGCAAGGCTTAAAAACCGCTCCCGTCGGACGTGACAAAATCGCGATCGTCATCGGTGCGAACAATCCGTTTAATGGCAGTTTAACGATCGAACAATTCGCCCGGATCTTTCGAGGTGAAATCACAAATTGGTCACAGGTTGGAGGCCCAAACCTACCGATCAAATTTGTCGATCGACCCGATAGCAGCGATACCCGCGAAGCCTTCAAGAGCTATCCCGTTTTCAGACAAGCAAAATTTGCTACGGGCGCGAACGCAGTTAAGCTCAACGAAGATACCACTGAAGCAATGGTTTCTAACTTGGGCAACAACGGAATCAGTTACGCCACTGCTAGCCAAGTGATTGGACGCAAAGGCGTAAAAGCCGTCACGATGCACGGAACGCAACCGACTGATCCGCGCTATCCCTTCTCGCAAGCCCTCTACTACGTTTACAAAGACGAAGCGAATCCAGCGGTTCAAGCGTTCTTAGGATTAGCCACCACACCGACTGGACAAAATGCGATCGCAAAATCCGGTGGTGTGCTTGAACCCTTTGCGCGACCTGCCACGGCTGCCAAACCCACCGCTGCAAAACCCGCCACAACAACCGCTAAAAATAACACTCCCGCAAAAGAGACAGCCCAGAAACCTAGCGGCACTCAAACGCTCACTCAAGCGAATCCCCAAGGCGAGAACCAGCCGGGTGGTAGTTCTCAAGCAGGAGGCGGCAACCCTTTAGCCTTCTTGTTCCCTGGTGATGGCGCTGGAACCAATGGAACCGCCACTGAAACAGGCACAGGACTCCCGAACTGGCTCTGGTGGCTGTTACCGATCGGATCTGGTGCGGCACTGTTATGGCTGCTGGCAGGGGGACGGCGCAATCGTCGAGACCGTGGAGCCACTGGAACCTTTAATGCTCCCGGATATTCTGACGATCGCCTAGTCGGTGGCGCTCCCTATGTCGAGGGCGGATACGATCCGATGCAAACCAACAGCGATTATTCCGTCGGTGCGCCTGATACGAACTTAGAGTGGAACACCGAAGGCGATCGATTGGGCAATCTCGATCTTGACCCGAATGTCACTGGAAACGTCGATCGTTCTCACCCCTTTGGTGGTTTAGGGGGAGCCGCTTTAGCGGGAGGAGCCGCAGCAACCGGAGCCGCAGCCTGGGCGCTGAACCGCGATCGACAAAGCAAAGTCGTTCTCAAATCCCGCAGTTCTCAAGAAGTGGAAGCGTTCTGGGATATTCCCACTGAAGACCGCCAAGCCATGAGACAACAGGGCGGAGAGAAATTAGCGCTGCGTCTGTACGATGTCACTGACATTGATTTAGGACAGCAACCTGCTCACAGCGTTCAGCAATTCGAGTGTGATGAACTAACCCAACGCCAACGGTTACCGATCGCACTTCCCGATCGAGATTATTTGGCTGAAATCGGCTACCTCACCCCAGAAAACGAATGGCTGAGTTTGGCACGTTCTACTCATGTCCGTGTTCCAGCGTCCTCTAGCAATTCCTTCTTGGGCAATGTGGCGAAAGCAGGAGGAGCCGCTGTTGCAGGAGGAGCCGCTGCTGCTACAGGTGCAGTCGATTCCGCAAAATCGTTCTTATCAGGCGATCGTGATACCGAAACACCACCCTTGAGTGATACAACTCCAACCCCTGAGATTCCTTCGGAAAACTGGTTCCAACGAATTACGCATCGGGTCGCAAATACGACGAACGATGCAACACAAGCAGGAGGAGCCGCGATCGCAGGTGGATCTGCCGCTGCCGCAGGGGGAGCCGCTGCTGCTTGGTCATTCGTTTCGGGTCAGCGTCAATCTAATCCGACTGCTCCAACCGAAACTACATTTACGACACCCGCTGAAACGGCATCATTTACCGCGCCCACTGAAACCGCATTTACCGTACCGACTGAAACCGCATCATTTACTACAGGCAGAGCGACCGAAGTAAATCCGTTTATGACGGGTGAAACCGTGATGCCTTCGATGCCAAGTGAATTGGGTGAAGGTCGCTTAACGTTAACTCCGCGTAATGCTCGATGGGCTTATGCTACGTGGGATTTACCGCGATCGCTGCGGTCTCGGATCGATCGCAATGCTGGAGATAATCTGGTTCTGCGGCTGTACGATGTCACCGATGGCGGCACTCGGATGCCTTCGCGCTATGAGCAGCATGACATTGATGAAATGGCGCTCTCGTGTGATGTGCCGATCCCGGTCAGCGATCGCACTTATATTGCTGAAGTCGGTTACGTCAATGCCGAAAATGTCTGGACTCCATTAGCTCGATCGACTCCCGCCCAGATTCCAGCAAACTAACTCAACAAAAAAAGCGGTGAAGACCCAATGATCCTCACCGCTTTGTGCATTTATGCCACTTTTACTAACGTGCCCAATAAATGACCTTTTTCTCAACCAAGATAAAGAAGCAATAGAGCAACACCCCCATCAATGCCAAAATTAGCAACGCTGCAAACGCAAGTGGAACATTAAAATCAGCAGTCGCCTGCACAATCAAGAACCCTAATCCCGCATTTGAAGCGATCGACTCAGAAATCACTGCACCAATAAACGCAAACGAAGCCGCAATCTTGAGCGATGCAAAAATGTAAGGCAGGGTATGAGGCCATCCCACCTTCTGAAACGTTTCAACCTGAGTCGCGCCCAATGCCGTCAATACATCTTTCGTCTCTGGCTCAACCGTGTCTAGACCAAGCGCCACATTCACCGCGATCGGGAAAAACGCCAACAAAAACGCCGTTAACGTCGCCGGAACCTCATTCGCTCCAAACCAAATCGCCAACAGTGGAACCAGTGCCGCCTTTGGAATCGTATTAAACGCAACGAGCAACGGGTATAAAGTCAGATAAGCCGCTTTGGAATATCCAATAATGAATCCAATAAAAACTCCAACGACAACAGCAATGACAAATCCAAGCATTGTTGTCCAAAGTGTCCGAAGCGCATTTGCGGTCAACTGAGGCGCAAAATTGATCAACGCATTTAAAACATTCGTCGGTGCAGGTAAGTTAAACGGCGGAATCTTAAAGATAATGACTGCTAATTCCCACACCACAAACAATAGAACGGTTGCAATAAACGGCAGCACAAAGCCAGCCGATTTCGATTTAAGAAACTTTTCCATAGCTAGTTGTGATGAATATGTTGGCGAATGTTAGCGAAATAGTGATTAAACTCGTCGCTCAGTTCCATCTCTAAGGTTCTTGGGCGCGGCAGTTCGATCTTGACTTTGTAGATAATCGAACTTGGGCGCGGCCCCATCACATACACCGTATCCGACAAGAACACCGCTTCCCGTAAATCATGCGTAATCAAAATGCCAACACATTTCACCCGCATCCAAAGGTTTTGCAGCATTCCCCACATTTCCTCGCGGGTAAACGCATCCAGCGCTCCGAACGGTTCATCCAGCAGCAAAATTTCAGGACTATGAATCAACGATCGACATAATGAAGCCCGTTGCCGCATCCCTCCCGATAACTGCCACGGATACTGCTTCTGAAAATCCTGCAATCGCACTGTTGATAAAAGATCTTGCGCCATTCGAGTGTATTCCCCTTTGCGCTGACGGAAATCTTTCTTATACGGCTCCACAATTTCGAGCGGTAGCATGACATTGTCAAGCGTATTGCGCCAAGGCAACAAGACCGGATTTTGAAACGCGATTCCAGTATTGCGAAGGGGTTTTCTAATCGGCTTTCCTCGGTAGCGAATTTCCCCGATCGGTGCTGGACTCAGCCCTGAAACCATGCGGAGAATCGAAGTCTTTCCGCAACCGGAAGGGCCCACAAATGACACAAATTCGCCAGGATTAATCGACAGGCTTACTTCTTGAATAATCCGGCGCATTGATCCTTCAAACGGGTACTCT
>JADEXW010000992.1 GCA_015206935.1 Pseudanabaenaceae cyanobacterium LEGE 13415
GAACGTCAGGATATGACTATTTGAACTATTTGAATAGCGCTTTTTGTGATGTTCAGAACGAGCAAAGATTTGATGAAATCTATCAACAGATTCAAGGTCGATCGATTCCTTTTGAAGAAATCGTTCTCGATAAGAAACATCTGATTCTGGACAAGAATTTAGCAGGCGATTTAGAAAATCTAGCAGTGTTGCTGAAAGACATTTCGCGCAAAGATCGCTATGGAAATGATTTCACCATTAATGGATTGAAACGCGCGATCGCTGAAGTTCTCGTTCAATTTACAATCTATCGAACTTACACCACAGAAGAAGGTATTGCGGAGTGCGATCGTAATTACATCAAAAAAGCGATCGAAACTGCTCGCGAAAACGCTCCATTCTCCCAAAAAGAACTCGACTTCATCGAAAAACTTTTGCTCTTAGAGTATGATGATGGACTTTCGCCTTCAGCTAAAGAGCAATGGCTCTACTTTGTGATGCGCGTTCAGCAATATACTGGACCATTGATGGCGAAAGGCGTTGAAGACACAGCCTTCTTCGTGTACAACCGTTTAATCTCACTGAATGAAGTGGGCGGCGATCCGGGACGATTCGGAATTAGTACCACTGAGTTTCACCAGTTTAATCAGTATCGCCAACAGAATTGGAACGTTGCGATGAATGCAACTTCTACACATGATACAAAGCGCGGTGAAGATACTCGTGCCAGAATTAATGTACTTTCTGAAATTCCTGATGAATGGCAAGCACAAATCCAGAAATGGCGCGAGATCAATCAGAAGTACAAAACTCAGTATCGCAAGACGTTGATGCCGAGTGCAAATGACGAGTATGCGTTTTATCAGAATATGATCGGCGCTTATCCGTTCAATGATAGCGAAATAGGAGAATTTGTCGATCGTATTGAACAATATGCGATTAAATCAATCCGAGAAGCGAAAGTTCATACCGCTTCGCTTCGTCCAAATAGTGCTTACGAAGAGGCTTGTACAAAGTTCGTAAAAGACATTCTTGCGGATGAGCAGTTCTTAGCAGAATTTGCTCCATTCCAAAAGAAGATTGCTCATTACGGCATTCTCAATTCTTTATCCCAAACCTTGATCAAAGTCACTTCTCCTGGCATTCCTGATTTTTATCAAGGAACGGAACTTTGGGATTTAAGTTTGGTTGATCCGGACAATCGTCGTCCGGTTGATTTTTTACAGCGTGAAGCATTTCTTGATGCAATTCAGTCTGCGTCTCCTTCAGAGTTGATGCCAAAACTACTAGAGAAGA
>JADEXW010000993.1 GCA_015206935.1 Pseudanabaenaceae cyanobacterium LEGE 13415
ACCATCTTTTGTACCTTCGGGATCGAGAGGAAGCCCTTTCGCCACCAGCAAGGCATCATAGAATTCGGTCAAATTGACGCGGGTTTGATTGTTCTTCGTAACGGTGTAATAGCCACATCGCTTTGCCGTTTCTCGACGCGGTAGATGTGCCAGTTCTTTTACTTTTTGAAGTAATGCCTTCCCAGTTAAAGGGGCGGTTGCAGGTTCAGTCATCTGCTACAGAATATCCCTACGATTTCTGAAATGGGTATTAGCGTCAATCTAAATGTTTGACTTAGTAAAATATATCCCTAAACGCTTGTTTTTGCACAGCGGCTTTGAAGAATTCTGCTTAATATTAATCTTTTCGATTAGATCTTCCAGTGAATCAATCGATAACTTCTCGATCGCACAAAGATCAAAGAATCCATTTTGCTCAATGTGAGAAAACAACACAACTTATCAAAAAGAAGTCGTAAATGTTTTCAATTCAATTCAGAGGGTTCAACGCGAAAGCCCAATGTTAAACTAAAGGGCAGTCGATGTTGCTCTTTTTGGTGTTGATCAATGCAGGTCGTATTTAAGATTGTTCGGCAAAACGAAAATGCTGCGCCGCGAGTCGAATCCTATTTGCTAGATGTAGAACCCGCTAATACGATTCTGGATTGTCTCAACCGAATTAAATGGGAGCAGGATGGCACGTTAGCTTATCGAAAAAATTGCCGCAATACGATTTGTGGAAGCTGCTCGATGCGGATTAATGGTCGATCGGCGCTCGCTTGCAAAGAAAATATCGCCAGTGAAGTGGCTCGATTTGCGCCCGATGCGGAGATTCCAGAAATGACGATCGCGCCGATGGGAAATATGCCCGTGATCAAAGATTTGGTGGTGGATATGTCGAGCTTTTGGGCGAATTTGAAAGCGGTTGATCCGTATGTCAGTACCGCTTCTCGTCAGATTCCAGAGCGCGAGTTTCTTCAGTCTCCAGAAGAGCGCGACAAGCTGAATCAGACGGGAAACTGTATTATGTGCGGTGCGTGTTATTCAGAATGTAATGCGCGGGAAGTGAATCCGAATTTTGTCGGGCCTCATGCACTGGCGAAAGCGTATCGGATGGTGACAGATTCGCGGGATGATTCTACGATCGATCGACTCGCTAAATACAACGAGGGAACGAGCGGCGTTTGGGGCTGTACTCGCTGCTATTACTGCAATTCGGTCTGTCCGATGGAAGTGGCTCCGATGGATCAAATTGGCAAAATTAAGAACGAGATTTTGCATAGCGATATCG
>JADEXW010000285.1 GCA_015206935.1 Pseudanabaenaceae cyanobacterium LEGE 13415
GTTCAATTTTGGAATGCAAAGCGATCGCGTTCTCAAGTTGATCCTTCTATATTCATCGTAAGAGCGCAATTTGGTTCGGAATGCTAAATTTGTTGAGTAGCCAGAAGTAGAGGGTTTATGGTGGCTTCTAGATGGAATGTGCTAGTCGAACAAACTGAAGATGGCAAGGCGATCGCAACAATTTTAGAGTTTCCGGCACTAAGCGCGATCGCGGAGACTCGTCAAGCTGCAATCAACCAAGTCCACAAGCTTTTGGCAGCAAAGTTAGCTCAAGGTGAAGTCGTTCCAATTCAACTTGAAACGACTGAGAGCAAGCCGAAACATCCTGTTCTAGAGATGGCTGGTATTTTCAAAGATGATCCGGATTTTGAAGCTGTTCAACGCCACATTCAGGAATATCGTGATGAGATCGATGCGCTTGAGAACGAGGAGCCTGAGCCTGCGATCGCGAAATTTGCTGGCATTTTCAAAGATGACCCAGATTTTGCTGAGATTGTCAAACAGATGAGAGCAGAACGGGAACAACCGGACGAGGAGTAGATTTCGGAGACGATGCCGCTTTGGATTTTAGATACAGATCATGTTTCACTCTTTCTCAATGGCGATCAGAATGTCGGTAGAAAGGTGATTCAACAACTCGCTGATACAGCAATCACAGTTGTAACAGTTCAAGAGCTTTTCAATGGTTGGGTTGGCAGAATCAATGATCCTGCTCAAGCTGATCAACTTATCTTGCTTTACACCAAGCTTTGGAATACAGCAGAATTTTTGAAAACAATCCGAATTCTCAATTTTGATGCTGCGGCTGATGCTTGCTACAAGAACTTGCTGAGGGATAAATCTTTGAGCCAGAAACGACTTCAAAAAGATTTGAGAATTGCAGCGATCGCACTTTCAGTGAACGGCATCATGGTCACGCGCAATCACCGAGATTTTTCCAAAGTTCCAAATCTTAGAATCGAGGATTGGACAGTTTGAGCAAGGCGATCAAAATGAGATTTCTACTTTCACGGTGTTCTCATTCTTGAACGTTGAAGGTGCCATTGAAAGGTTTATTTCTCATCTAAACTTCTCCTGAAATGGGAAAGTACTCTACCTCACTCAACTGTAGATGATGAGTTGTATGATCCCAGCTCGGATAAGTCTTAAATCCCAATTTCTGATAAAATTCGTCTGCTGCTGATGTACCCGTTCGCAATGTTAGTAATTGGTAGTGCTGACTGGCTTCGTGAATGAGCCGAGTAACTAGCAAACTACCTACTCTGCGCCTTCGCCAAGCTGACTGAACATACAAATGGCGCAATCGTCCAACTTTAGAATCGTTGAAATAGGAATCTCGATTCAGCCCACCAATTCCAATTACTGCGCCATTTCCGGATGCTGTAAATAGCACTTCTCCAAGTTGATCAAAGCAATTCAAACCGCTATCGTACTCTCGAACCAGTCTTTCAACAAACCGAAATCCTTGGGACAAGCTCTCCTCAACGAGATGATTAAGTGATTCCGGCTGAATCTCTAAAACGCGAACTACATTGATCTGTTCCACGATCGTTGAGAGAAAACTACAAAACTTAGCTTAACTTTGAAGCGACAGATAAAAAAAGCGCCCAAATTGGACGCTCTAAAAGATTTCAAGAATTGCCCTAAGTCAGTGCATCAGCACCCGCAACCACTTCCAGCAGTTCTTGAGTAATTGCCGCCTGACGCGCCTTGTTATAAGACAACGTAAGCGAACCGATCAAATTCTTCGCGTTATCACTCGCGTTATTCATCGCCGTCATCCGAGCCGCCAACTCACTCGCCGCCGCCTCTTGCAGCGCTCTGAGCAACTGGTTATTCAGATACAACGGCAGAAGCGCATCGAGAATTTGCACTGGATCTTGCTCGAAGATCATGTCTTGCGGGAAGCTTTGAACTTCAGGAGCCGTAACTTTCTCGCGTTCGACTTGGAACTGTCCGCCACGAGTCGTCAATCGGAAGATTTCATCATCTGAAACCTCTAACCCTTGCGGATCAAGCGGTAACAGCGTTTGCACCACCGGACGAGACGCAATCAACGACACAAACTTGGTGTAGATTAGCTCGACTCGATCGACACTTTCCGACAAGAACTGCGATAGCACCACATCCGCGATTTGTGCCGCTTCTGCTGCGGTCGGAATTTGCTCTAAGCCTGCATAGCTTTCCACGATCGGATAATCCCGACGCTGAAAATACTGGGTCGCCTTCCGCCCAACCACAACCATTTTGTAGTCGATGCCTTCCGCTTTGAGTTCTTTGGCGCGATTTTCCGCCCGACGAATCACGTTGGCATTGTAGCCGCCGCACAGTCCGCGATCGCCCGAAATCACGAGCAATCCAACGGTATTGACTTCGCGCTTTCTCAGCAACGGTAAATCTGCTTCTTCAAATCTCAAGCGCGATTGTAAGCCGAACAGCACTTGCGCTAAACGATCGGCAAATGGACGAGTGGCAGTGACTTGTTCTTGTGCCCGACGCACTTTTGCTGCTGCCACGAGCCGCATCGCTTCTGTAATCTTTTTGGTGTTCTTGACCGACTGAATGCGATCGCGAATCGCTTTTAGGTTTGGCATAGTTTGAAACGATTCTAGAATTTTAGATTTTGGATCTTAGATTTTGGATTCTGGATCAGACTAAAATCCAAAATCCAAAAATCTAAAATAGTCTTAGACAGCAGCCAACAAGGTTTGCTTAGTCTCGTTGATCGCTTCTTTCAGCAGACCTTCCGCTTCATCGCTCAACACTTTCTGACCTTGAACGATTTCCACATACTTCGGCTTACCCGTCTTCAGGTAATCACGCAAGTTCTTCACAAACGTCGTTACCTTATCCACCGGGATATCATCCAAGTAGCCATTAATTCCGGCATAGATCACAGCAACTTGTTCAGCAACAGACAGCGGCGAATATTGTGGCTGTTTCAGAATTTCGCGCAGACGAACACCCCGCGCCAACTGGTTCTGAGTTGCTTTATCCAAGTCAGATGCGAACTGTGCAAATGCTTCCAATTCCGCGAACTGTGCAAGCTCAAGTTTCACTTTACCTGCAACTTTCTTCATTGCTTTGGTTTGTGCTGCCGAACCCACACGCGATACTGAAATACCCGCGTTCACAGCCGGGCGCAAACCCGCGTTGAACAAGTCAGACGACAAGAAGATTTGACCGTCAGTAATCGAAATTACGTTGGTCGGAATGTATGCCGAGACATCACCCGCTTGAGTTTCGATGATCGGCAATGCTGTCATGCTACCGCCACCCAGTTCATCGCTGAGTTTAGCTGCACGTTCGAGCAAGCGAGAGTGAACATAGAAAACATCGCCTGGGTAAGCTTCACGACCCGGCGGACGACGGAGCAGCAAGGACATTTGACGATAAGCCTGTGCTTGCTTGGACAAGTCATCGTAGATCACCAAGGTCGCTTTGCCTTTGTACATGAAGTACTCAGCTAGGGTTGCACCTGCGTAAGGAGCGAAGTATTGCAATGTCGCCGGATCGTTCGCATTTGCAGCAACAACGATCGTATATTCCATCGCGCCACGGTCTTGCAGCACTTGAACAATGTTCGCAACGGTCGAAGCTTTCTGACCGACTGCAACATACACGCAAATGACATCTTCGCCAGCTTGGTTCAGAATCGTGTCGATCGCAACCGAAGTCTTTCCGGTCTGACGGTCGCCAATGATCAATTCACGCTGTCCCCGACCGATTGGAATCATTGAATCGATCGCAGTAATTCCGGTTTGCATCGGCTCACACACGGATTTCCGAGCGATGATACCGGGTGCAGGAGATTCGATCAAACGAGTTTCACTGGTGCTGATGTCGCCTTTTCCATCGATCGGACGCGCCAACGCATCGACCACACGACCAATGAGCGCATCACCTACAGGAATTTGTGCAATCCGTCCGGTTGCCGTCACCGAGCTACCTTCTTGAATCGATCGACCGTCGGACATCAAAACTGCACCGACGTTATCTTCTTCCAGGTTCAGCGCCATTCCGACCGAACCATCTTCAAACTGCACCAACTCGCCAGCCATGCACTTTTCCAAGCCATAGATCCGGGCAATCCCGTCACCGACTTGCAACACGGTTCCGACGTTTGCGACTTTCACGCCTTGATCGTAAGTTTCGATCTGTTGGCGAATAATATTACTAATTTCGTCTGGTCTGATTGCTGCCATTGGAAACCTCTGTTAAAGGAATGAAAAGGGAAAAAGGGGGAACCTAGATTGAACTGGTTAAGCGTAGCGAAATTCGACGCAATTGACCGCGCAGACTCGCATCAATGACTTGTGAACCCACTTTGATGATCACACCACCAATAAGCTCTGGATCAATCTTGGTTTCGATGTCTACCGAGTTCGCATTCGTCAACGCTTTCACTTTGTCGCGAATTGCATTCTTCTGGTCTTCGTTGAGTTCGACCGTCGAAGTAACTTCCGCTAACACCGCTTGTTTCAGCTTACGTAAAAGTTTCTGGTATTGCTGACAGATGCCTTCGAGAAACATCACTCTTCGTCTGTCAACGAGCAGCATCAAAAAGTTGCGTGTAAACGGATGAACCGATTCACCAAACACCTGAGAGAGAACCGCTTTCTTGAGGTCGCCTTTTGCAAGTGGATTCACAATAAAGTCTTTCAACTCTTCCGAAGCATTCAGTGTATCGAGAATGTTGTTGACATCTTCACCAAAGCGATCGACTAAATCATTCGACTGCCCCAAGGACATCAATGCCTGAGCGTAAGGCTCTAGAACTTCTGAAGTTAAAATATTCTCTGCCATGCGCTCTATCCCTCGCTCAATAACGCGATACTACGATCGACTAATCGCTGCTGAGAATCATCATTCAAGCGTCCAGGCAGTTCACCTTCAGCACGTTGTAATGCCAAATTTGCCACTCGCTGACGCAATTCATTGATAATCCGTTCTTGCTCAGAAGAGATATCTGCCGCTGCGGTTTCGCGCATCCGAACGATATCCTGTTCTGCTTTTGCAAGAATTTCATCGCTTGCCTTCTTCGCAGCGGATTCTGCATCCGATCGAATCTTGGTCGCTTCTTGTTGCGCTTGAGCGAGTTTTTGCTGTTGTTCAGCCAACTTCGCGGCGGCGGTCTTCTTACGAGCTTCTGCTTCTGAAATCGCAGTCTCGATCGCGCTACGGCGTTCGGTCAAAGTTTTACCCAAAAAACCACGTCCGAAATAAACGACGATCGCTATCACGATGCTGAGGTTAACCAGGTTGGTTTCGAGAATATCAAAATTGAATCCGAAACCGCCCCCCTCTGCTTCTGCCAAGAGCGGATGAATCATTCCGCTGGCTAGTCGCAAATACATTTCCATGACATTCTTCCAAAACTGCGCGTGACTTATCCCAAACCGGACAGGGAATAAAAGACTATTGGGAGCCTTGATTAACCAGCAGCCTCGTTAAACTCCAGCTAATAATTTATCTAGAATTTCGCGGCTTAATGATTCGACTTGCTGTTCTAATGTGGCAAGCGCTTCTTGTTTTTGCTGGTCTAACTCCTTCTGAGTTTGTTCCCGCTGTTGTTGTGCTTCTTGTTGTGCCGCTGCAATTTTCTGAGCTGCGATCTGGTTTGCTTCGGCTTGAGCTTTGGCGATCGTCGCTTGATAAGCCCGACGCGATTCTGCGAGTTCAGTTTCGTACTGTTTCGCTAACGCTTCCGACTTTGCCAACCGCTCTTTCGCATCTGCCTCAGTGCCCCGAATAAAATCATTACGATCTTCAACCACTTTCGTTAACGGTTTGAAGAACACAATGTTCAACACTGCAACCAACAGTAAAAATTGCACCGCCATCAACGGCAGCGTTGCATCAAAATCAAACATTGTAGGAAGTTAAGAGCTAGAAGGACATACTCAAAATTCGGAACTCAGAATCGATCCAAGCTCCGAATTTTGAACTTCGAGACTTACGCGAACGGGTTAGCAAACAGCAACACCAGCGCGATCACAAGACCGTAGATGGTCAGCGATTCCATGAACGCGAGGGTTAAGAGCAACGTACCGCGAATTTTTCCTTCTGCTTCAGGCTGACGAGCGATCCCTGCAACCGCTTCACCCGAAGCGTTACCTTGACCGATACCAGGTCCAATTGCAGCAAGACCGATCGCAAGAGCAGCAGCGATCACAGAAGCAGCAGCAATGGTAGGATTCATAGTTCTTTCCTTTGAGTTGAATACGGTGAACAGATCGGACTACGGCGCGTGTTCTTCTTCGCCGTGACCTTCGAGCGCTTCATGGATATAAGCACCCGCGAGAGTTGCAAACACCAACGCCTGAATTGCACTCGTAAATAAACCGAGCAGCATCACAGGCAGGGGTACGAACAGCGGCACTAGAAGCACCAACACACCGACCACCAACTCGTCCGCCAAGATGTTACCAAAAAGTCGGAAGCTGAGGGAAAGCGGCTTGGTGAAGTCTTCTAGAATCGCGATGGGCAGGAGAACCGGAGTCGGCTGAACGTACTTCGCAAAGTAGCCCAACCCTTTCTTGCTGAAGCCTGCGTAGAAATATGCCAGCGACACCAAGAGCGCTAACGCAACGGTCGTGTTGATGTCGTTCGTTGGGGCAGCCAATTCGCCTTCTGGGAGCTTAATCAACTTCCAGGGAACGAGTGCGCCCGACCAGTTCGAGACAAAGATAAACAGAAACAGTGTTCCAACGAAGGGAACCCAGGGACGGTACTCTTTTTCACCAAGCTGGTTTTTGGTCAACTCCCGCACAAACTCCAGTGCGTACTCCATTAAGTTCTGAACGCCTTTGGGAATGCGTTGCGGGTTGCGAGTTGCCAGCACCGAAGCGCCGACCATCAGCC
>JADEXW010000286.1 GCA_015206935.1 Pseudanabaenaceae cyanobacterium LEGE 13415
AATCTACAGCGGTTTGGCGGAATTGTTGCACTCGAAAATCTGTCACAAGGCGGATAGGAAATATTTCTGCCCCGTGAGACTGTATAGGGGTGTGAGGAGCAAACTTGCAAAACCCCCAGAAGTCGAAACACGGACAGACGCTCTGGGGGTTTTGTTTTGGGAAAAATTACGCCGCCAGTTTCTCGAACTCTTGCCAACAAAGATAGAGCGATCGAGGAACATGAAAGCAGCCTTTCCATTTGCCGCCTTTGAGATTCAGCAACACTTCTCCACGTCGATCGAGATATCCAAACCATTCCCCACATTCTGAGTCTGCGAAGTGCTTCCACGTATAGTCATGCACTTTCTCATACTCTTTCCAGCAGTCTTCGCGCCCTGTCATCCGATACCCCATCAGAAGTGCGACTAAGGTTTCAACATGCACCCACCAAAGTTTCTGATTCCATTCTAATTGTTGAGTCGGATAGCCCTTTACATCTAAGAAGTAGTAGATTCCGCCGTATTCTTGATCCCAAGCGAATTCCAAAGTATTCAACACAACATCAATACATTGATTAATCAGATCAAGATTATTTGTTCGGTTTGCAATGTCCATCATGAACCACATTGCTTCAATTCCGTGACCTGGGTTGATTAATCGCCCTTCAAAACTATCAATGTGCGAACCGTCTGGAGCGACATTCTCATAAAGCAAATTATCATCCAGAAAATCTGTCATCACTTCCTGAACCGTTGCTGTTAGTACTTGCTCTAGTGTTTCTTTTGGCAATAACCATTCCATCTCTAATGTGAGATTGGCAAGAATCATCGGAACGGATAAACCTTTCATCGATCGCGTTCCTGGATATGCCTTGTTATAATTTCCTTTCGGATTTTCCTGTCGCCGCAAAACGTTTTGATAAGCCTGAAGTGCCACGTCTCGCGCCCAATCTTGCTCAGATGCTAATGCAAACTGACTAAACGCCATTGCAGCAAAACAATCCGAGAAAATATTATACGGCTGGATCAAAGGCGCACCCGCACGATCGAGGGAAAAATACCAGTTTCCCTCTGCATCTCGTCCCTGTTTCGCCAAAAATTTCGCGCCATGTTCCGCGATCGATACCCAATCCGATCGTTTTTCCAATCGGTTGCACAACATCGAAAACGTCCAAACCTGTCGATTCTGCAACCAGATGAATTTATCGGTGTCGTACACTTTGCCAGTTCGATCGAGACAAGTGAAATATCCGCCTTGTTCATCGATCGAATGATTCACCCAAAAGGGCAGCACGTTATCCAGGAGCGCAGTCTTGTACTGGTTTGCCAAGTGCCGAAAATCGCGCTCCATACCGTGTCTCTCCTAAAATCAGACCTTGATTCTAGAACGGAATGTCATCTAATTCAGATTGTGATTCGAGTGCAGGAGCAGCAGGCGCTTTCGTGGTTCGCTTAGGAGTTGAAGCCGCTGGGGGAGGGGTACTGGGAGTCCGAGTTGGAGCCGCTGCAACGGGAGCCGTAACAGAACTCGAAATCGAAGCGCCATCCAGCGAATAGATTTTCTGAATCGTTAACTCCGCTTGCTTTTCTTTGAAGCCTTCCGGACGTTCAACAGTGTTCATCGTGAGCCGACCCTCAAGAATCACTCGATCGCCTTGATGATAATTTGCCTGAATTTCTTGAGCGAGATTGCCCCAGCCTACCGCTTTGAGTTGCGTCGCGGGATCTTCAGGGCGCAGTCCAGCAAACTCAACTCGGAGTTCTGCGATCGGAGTTTGGTTATCTGAAGTAAATCGAAGTTGCGGATCTTGAATAATGTCCGCTAACAAAATGATGCTGTTCATGAGTCTAGAAAAGTGGGTGAACGTTATTCTACTGCCGATCGCTGATTTCTTTCGCGTAGTTTTCTATTTTTATTTTAGTACACATGCTCTATCCTGGCTTCCTCAATTCCCTGCTCTTGGTAGACAAATTCCTGAACTTTGAGCCGATATTCTCGCAGAATTTCATCGACCCATCCCCGATTCGGACTGTTTGCATAAACGTGAATCAGTGGCTCAGTTGCATCGGGCAAGACCAAGACCCAGCTATCTCCTCGATCGGGATTAAAGATCTTCACCCCGTCAAACGTTTCCAACATTTCGGCTGGATGACTTTCAACGAGATGCCGCATTAACGCACCCTTGACTGTCCAAGGACAGCGCACCGAATAAGTTTTGTGAGAAACACGGGGACATTCTGCCCGAATTTGCCCTAATGTTCGATCTTGCAACGTCAACATCTCGATCAATTTTGCAATGCAGAACATCGCATCAAAGCCTGGATGTAATTGCGGGAAGATAAAGCCCATTTCGCCACTGCCGCCTAAAACTGTAGCCGCATGAGCATGACAGGCTTCCATGAGTGAAGTCGGATTGGCTTTGGTGCGGACAACTTTACCATCGTGACGACGGGCAATTTGTTCGATCGCACTTGAGGCATGAACCGGAACCACGACCGTACCACGCGGATTTGCGGTCAAAATCATGTCAACCATCAGAGCCGTGAGCGTTTCCCCACGAATCGGGCTGCCTGTCTCGTCTACCAAAATAAACTGCTCACCATTCGCGGATACTTGCACCCCGAAGGTTGCTTTCAGGGCTTCAACCACATGACCTAATTGGTTTAAGAGCGTTTCTCGATCGTTGACTGATGGAGCCGTTTGCGTCAAACTCGCATTCAGTACCACTGCATCACAGCCAAATTTTGCCAACAATTGCGGCAAAACTGCACCCGAAACCGCATACGCATAATCGATTACAACTTTCGAGCTACTGTGTTGAACGGCTTGAATGTTCAAATGTCGCTCAAATCCACGGCTATAGATTTCCGTTGCTTGATGCACATTCACCACACCGCCAATCTCTTGAATGGGAGCGCGACGAAAATCTTCTTTGAAAAATGCCCCTTCGATCTTTTTCTCGATCGCTTTCGAGACGTTAATTCCATTTCGATCGAAGAATTCAATCAAAATATGATCCGGTTTATCCGGGTGAATCCGAATGTGTAATCCGCCTGCCACACCGAGAGTCGGAACGACCGAGCGGGAGACAGGAATTGCGGTTGCTTCGAGATTTTGAATATTAATCCCGACTGACATTAAGCCAGCAATCATCGATCGAGAAACCATCCGCGAAATCGTTCTCTGATCTCGTGAAACCGTTACCTGCGATCCCGGTTTCAACGTCGAACCATACGCCGCTCCCAGCTTCACAGCAAATTCTGGAATGACATCAACATTCGCCAATCCAGAAACGCCACGCTGCCCGAACAGATTCCGATGGGCAGTATATCCCCAAATCAAATTCGTGTTCAGGGTTGCTCCAGCTTCCACATTCTTACTGGGCCACACCCGCACATTCGGGCTGATCAGCGCTTCCTCTCCTACTGCCGAAAGGGGCCCCACGACTGCGCCTTCTAAAACGTGCGATCGACGATCGATTCTCGCCCCTCGCGCAATTACACAAGCCCGAAGATGCACTTCATCCCCGATCATTGCGCCATTCCAAATGATCGGACGTTTCAAATCTGCCTCAGCCCCGATCGTCACGTTATCCCCGATCGCGGTTCCAGCCTCGATCGTCACGCGCGATCCAATGCGACAATTATTTCCAATGATTGCAGGCGTTTCAATTCGAGCGGACGGTTCGATATAAGTGTTATCTCCCACCCATAATCCGGGCGATCGCTCGACATAATCGAACTCTAATTTCACTCGTCGCGACAATCCCGCATATTGCGCTTCCCGGTAGGCATCCAAGTGTCCCACATCACACCAGTAACCCTCTGCGACATAGCCATACATCGGTTCATCTTTTTCGAGGAGCAGCGGGAAAAGATCCTTTGAAAAGTCCGCTTCTTCGTTTTCAGGTAAATATTTCAAGACATCCGGATCGAGGATATAAATCCCGGTGTTCACCGTATCCGAGAAGATTTCGCTACTTGATGGCTTTTCGAGAAAGCGACGAATTCGGTACTCTTCATCAGTGATTACCACTCCAAATTCGATCGGGTTTTGCACACGAGTCAGAACCAAAGTTGCCTTCGATCCTTTGCGGTAATGAAACTCGATCGCAGCACTCAAATCAAAATCCGTAATACTATCGCCGCTAATCACCAAAAACGTATCGTCGAGCAATTCCGCGATATTTTTCACACAGCCTGCCGTTCCCAGAGGCTGATCTTCCTCAACCGCATACGTCATCTGTACGCCAAATTCGCTTCCATCCTGAAAATAATCGCGCATCACATCAGGTAAATAATGTAGCGTCGCGATCACTTCTCGAATTTGGTGGCGTTTGAGCAGATCGATAATATGTTCCGCGATCGGGCGATTCAGAATCGGAACCATTGGTTTTGGCAGATCACAGGTGAGCGGTCTAAGTCGAGTCCCTGACCCCCCTGCCATTAACACCGCACGCATACAGTACTTCCTCTAACTTTCTCGATATTAGATCGCTCTTTACTTAATTTGACAGTGCCAATTCGTTTCGGACAGTGAACCTCACAATTATTAGCAAACGGGAATTTCCCCGACTCCAAATTTCGATTGCTAAAATCTGTACTATATCGATCGAAGGATGGTTGTATGGTCAAATTACTTCTGTTTGTCGCTCTGGCGGTTTACGTAGTTGGCGCTTATCGATTCTGGAAAGGATTTCGACGTACCAACTTCAGTCAAGGCAAAGTTTATTTAGCATTACTTTGGCCCGCTTTGATGTTTAATCGTTCTTACCGTCAAAACTTTACTCGCGCACTCAAAGGCTAAGACTCTTGACTGTACAAGACTGGGATTCTCACATTGTGGCTATTGCCGATCGCTTTAACCGAGAGTATCGCGGTGAAGCGATCGCGCTGCCTGAAGAAGTTGAATCGATGCCCATTTTCCGAGAACGGGTATCGGGACAACTCCAAGCAAAAACGACTTCTCCATTCTGGCAATTGGCTCAACCTCAAAAGAATCAACGCTGCTTGGATATCGGTTGTGGTGTTGGTTTCCTGATCTATAACTGGCGCGATTGGAACGCTTATTATTTCGGTCAAGATGTCAGTAAAGTCGCTTGTGATGCGATGAATGCTCGCGCTCCGCAACTGAATTCCAAACTGTTTAAGGGCACGAAATTAGAAGCGGCGCATCGATTAGATTACGATGCGAATCAGTTTGATTATGTGGTCTCGACTGGGGTGAGTTGTTATTCATCGATCGACTATTGGAGCCAAGTGATTTCCGAAGTGAAACGAGTCCTCAAACCCGGTGGAATTTTTGTCTTTGATGTACTTGATCCTGATGCTCCTCTAGCCGAGAGTTGGGCAATTCTTGAAACGTACTTGGGTACAGAGGTTTTTCTCGAATCGTTAGCAGACTGGAAAAAATTGATTCAATCCGAGGGCGGTAAAATTGCGAAGACGCTACCCGGAGAGTTATTTCAGTTATACAAGGTGACGTTTTAACAATGCCTAAACAACGCCTTGATACGCTTTTGGTCGATCGCGCTCTTTGTACTTCTCGCCAACAAGCTCAACGATTGATTCAGGCGGGAGAAGTTCGTGTCGATCGACAATTAATTGATAAGCCTGGAACTGAAGTTGAAATCGATTCCACGATCGACATTAAAGCGCGATCGCCGTTCGTGTCTCGTGGTGGCGAAAAACTGAGCAAAGCCTTACAGGAATTCTCGATCGAGGTTCGCGATCGTATTTGTTTAGATGGTGGCATTTCGACAGGTGGCTTCACCGATTGTTTGTTGCAAGCGGGTGCAAAACAGGTTTATGGGATTGATGTGGGATATGGTCAGGTTGCTTGGAGTTTGCGCCAAGATCCGCGCGTCATTTTGAGAGAACGAACTAATATTCGCCACCTTAAGCCTGAAGAGTTGTACACCGACGATCAGCCGATTCCTGATCTAGGTGTGGTTGATGTTTCATTTATTTCATTGACTAAGATTTTGCCTGCATTGTGGGAATTGCTACAGGCTCCAAAAGAAGTGATTTTATTGGTTAAACCTCAGTTTGAAGTGGGACGCGATCGTATTGGAAAGAAAGGCGTAGTTCGGGATGTGAAGGATCAAACGGGCGCGATCGTGCAAGTGTTGGAATCTGCTCGATCGCTGGGTTGGGACTATCAAGGTCTTACTTGGTCGCCGCTTTTAGGTCCCGCTGGAAATATAGAATTTTTGTTGTGGATGCGATCGGATTTGGAAACGATCGCACCGGATTTTGATCAAATTCAACAATTGGTACGATCGGCGCAAAAATCTTTGAACAATTGAATTGATATTGCTCCGAAAAATCTGTACAGACGACCCGCTGGGTCGTCTCTACGGCATCGGGGAAACTTGCTGATTGATTTCGATTCCGCGACTTTGCATCGCTTTATCAAACAAATCTGTCGGTAACGCTTGCTCGATCGCCCAAACTCCTGGCTTTCTGAATTCCCCGGATAGTAATAATTCTACAACTGTTCCCGTTCCAATTCCGGCTGAAACGGCGGTATCTGGATGCGTCAAAGTCGAAACACAGCGCATCGATCGACCGTCTTTTTCTCCAATGACTTCTGAGCGAATCGCAACACCAATTCCACTAAAGCGATCGCTCACATCGGTCATAAAGTGACTGACATAAGAAAGAAACTCAATCACAGCTTTAGTCTGCAATAGTCGCGGATGCCACCAACGCGCTACACTCCAAGTGAGATAGTTATAAAACGTGGGAACCGTTGCAAATTTAGTAACGACAGACTTGACCGGAAAGGTATCTGGCAAGGTAAATGCTTCAGGCATATCAAACCAGTAAACACCAACTTTACCGTATTGCGGAAATTCGATCACTTCTCGATCACTA
>JADEXW010000287.1 GCA_015206935.1 Pseudanabaenaceae cyanobacterium LEGE 13415
ACGCTCAATCACTTGTAAATGTTGTTGATGAGTTTGCGGATCTGGATTTGGATCAGACAGGGCGACTTGAACATTCGTTTGAATAATAGCGATCGGGTTTCTCAATTCATGAGACGCATCGGCTGTAAATTGCTTCAACCGTTGATACGATTCACGAATCGGTTGCATTGCAAGTCCAGAGAGAAACCAACCGATCGCCGCAACAATTCCAATCATCGTTGCAGTTCCAAGGCTCAAATCTAGAACGAGTTGGCGAACTGGCTTCGTCACTTCAAACCAAGGATGACTGACGCGCAGATAGCCCAACACTCGTCGCCCAATCTGAACGCGCTCTGTCACTTGTCTTAAAAGCTGTGTATCTGAAACATGAACCGTTTCGCCATCCTGATTGAGATGCAGTGGAACTGATAACGGCTCTGCAAACGTTGACCAGAGTTGATTTCCATTTGGATCAAACCATTCCAGATCAATGTGATCATCTTCGAGTGAGATGGAATTATCGCGGAAACTCGCTTCAACATTAACACTCACTTGATCGCCCACCGCTTGAATCACTAGCGATCGCTGAACCACTTCAGCAACGTGATTCAAGGTATCGTCAATGCGTTCAATTAATGTCGATCGAACATAGAAATAAAATCCACTGGCAAACACAAACAACAATACTGCTGTCACGGTGGTATACCAAAGTGCCAATCGTCGTCGCGTCGTTTGAAACATACGGTACTATCTTTGTGCTGCGTCTTGTAAATTCATGACTCACCCATTCCAAGGCTTCTTAGAAGAACTGTACCTTAAATATCGCAATCTCAAGGATGGCGAAGTTGCTAGCTACATTCCAGAACTATCGAAAGCCAATCCAGATTGGTTCAGTATCAGTGTTGTAACCGTTGATGGACAAGTGTTTGAAGTTGGAGATTCAAATCAATTGTTCACGATTCAATCGATCTCGAAAGTGTTTGCTTATGGAATGGCATTAGAAGATTGTGGACGAGAAATGTTACTGCAAAAAGTGGGAGTGGAACCGACAGGCGACCCGTTTGATTCGATTATTCGATTGGATGAAAACTCGAAGCGACCAGATAATCCGATGGTAAATGCAGGCGCGATCGCGACAACGAGTTTAATTAAAGGTCGAACTGCAACGGAACGAGTGAATCGATTGCTAGAAATGTTTCGGAACTATGTTGGGCATGATGTTTATATTGACATTTCTGTGTTCATGTCTGAGCGTACAACTGGACATCGAAATCGTGCAATGGCGCATTTGATGTATCACTTCGGCATGATTGAACAAAATATTGAAGAAGAATTAGATTTGTATTTCCAACAGTGTTCAGTTTTATTAAATTGCCATGATCTAGCAGTGATGGCGGCAACATTAGCAAATAAAGGGATTAACCCGATTACTAGCGATCGCGCAGTCAGTACCGAATATATTCGCGATATCTTATCTGTTATGTACACTTGCGGAATGTATACCTATGCGGGTCGCTGGTCTTACGATGTTGGTATTCCCGCAAAAAGTGGTGTTTCTGGTGGCATTCTCGCAGTGGTTCCAAATCAGGTTGGAATTGCTGTGTTCTCCCCATTGCTTGATAGTCACGGAAATAGTATCCGAGGAATTAAAGTTTGTGAGGAACTATCACGTCACTTTCAACTGCATATGTTTGATCTGCCGATGGGCTGTACCCATTTTCTTCAGAAGCTCTCAAGCAATCCGGTTTGAGTTGTGAAATTCGGGAACGCCCCCAAACCCCCAATTCTGGGGGCTAAGACTCTTGTTCCCCCAAACTTGGGGGTTTGGGGGCACGATCAATCCTGCAATTCACGACTGATTCAGGATTGCTATACCAAGCAAAGATTCGTCAACATCTGCTTGAGTCTTTTCAATTCGGGTGTAGGGTTGAAGATAGGAACTCAAGGGGCGAACAATGGCAACGCAACGACAGCGGAAAACACTCACTCAAAACGGAAAAACTTCAGCGATCGAGCCTTCTGATCACACCGATTTAATGTCGCATCTTGATGATCTGAAACACGAGCTAGAAAATTCGCAACAAAACGAGAAACAGCTTCAAACCACGATCGAACATTTGCAAACTCAGATCGAGCAACATACCACGATCGTACAAACGCTTGAATCCCATCTGGATCAATCGCAGCACAATCAATCTGAGTTAAACGAAGCCCACCAAAAAGCGCTGAAACTATCCGAAGAAAATAAGCAACTGATTGCAGAAAAACTGAAACACGCGGAAGAAGTGGCAGAACTGCGATCGCAACTTAAACAAGCGGATCAATCGAATAAATTAGCGCATCTTCAGGCTGACCTAGAACGCACTCAGAAAGATGCGCTCAAACTGGCTGAAGCAAACCAAAAATTGCTTGAGGAAAATAAGCAGCTTGCAAACTCAAATCAAAAACTGAACGAGGAAAATCAGACGCTCAAGGACAAGCACCCGGAAACCAAGTTAGCTCCCAAATCGCCTCCGAAAGCGTCTGTAGATGAGGATCTTAGAAGCCATCAGGAAATCCTTAGAAAGCGTCAAGCCGCTGCACTCGCCCATCCGGTCTTTCCAAACAGTTCTGCACCCTCAGATTCTAATCAAGATCTCGGCTGGTTCGATTAATTAAAACGATCGCGATCGTGCTTCTCGTCAAAGTCGATCTCAGGTCCGATCGGCACAATTCGTGTCGGATTAATCTGAGTTTGGCTCATGTAGTAGTGCCGTTTGATGTGATCCAAATTGCACGTAGGCTTAATCTGTGGATGTTGATATAACTCCTTGAGATAGTTCCACAGATTCGGATAATCCACAATTCGCCGCACATTGCATTTGAAGTGACCGTAGTAAACCGAATCAAATCGAACCAGCGTTGTAAACATACAAATATCCGCTTCTGTAAGCTGATTTCCGCATAAATAACGCTGTTGACTCAACACGGTTTCCCAATGGTTCAAATTCTCAAACAGTTCTGTCACTGCTTCTTCGTAAGCTTCTTGAGAAGTGGCAAACCCCGATCGATAAACTCCATTATTAATTGGGGTATAAATCTTATCGATCGTGGCATCAACTCGCTGTTTTAGTGCTGCTGGATACAGATCAATGTCTCGTGTTGCAAATTGATCAAATTCGGTATCAAACATCCGAATAATTTCACGCGATTCATTATTTATAATTGTTTGTTTTTCTGTGTCCCAAAGCACTGGAACTGTAATTCGTCCTGTATATTTTGAATCCGCCTTGAGATAGATTTCTTGCAAGAATTCTGCATGATTCACATCATCAGGAATTGCACCCGGAGCGTTCGAGAAAAACCAACCTTTGTCGCTCAAAATCGCGTCTACAATCGATAAACTGATCACGTCTTCTAAGCCTTTCAGCGATCGCATCATCAGCGTTCGATGTGCCCAAGGACAAGCTAACGAGATATAGAGATGATATCTACCGGATGCCGCTTGAAAGCCACTTGAACCATCTGCTGTAATGCGATCGCGAAACTTGGTAGGAGTGCGATTGAACTTCCCGCTTTCATC
This sequence comes from Pseudanabaenaceae cyanobacterium LEGE 13415, assembly GCA_015206935.1. GTDB lineage: Bacteria > Cyanobacteriota > Cyanobacteriia > Leptolyngbyales > Leptolyngbyaceae > Leptolyngbya. The sequence continues at coordinate 3,542 of JADEXW010000287.1, forward strand.
GCGTTCATTCCAGTCGGTCGTCCATTTCCCGTCCACCATCATTCCCAAAGCCATATCCGAATCCCAATGTCATCACCCATTAGGTTAGTACAACTTCTTTTTCTGTAACTCTTTCTTTAGGGGTTGATGCAGCGTTGCAAACAATCGCTTCTAAATTAGGCATTTCTTGCCAACAATGAGTGCAAAACCAATACACTTTGCTATGACGAACGTGACGCAACATTTTCTCTGAACAGCAAGGACATTCAGCCATGAGATTTAACCGTGATTTGAATAGAGGCAATTCTGTGCTTGGTCGCCACACTCGACCGTACTTCAAGCATAAGAGATGATCCCCACTTTTGCCATCGGAAAGTTACCCGTTTTGTGGGTGGAGTTCCCTATACTAAGTTATTAACTTTATTGATGCTTATTACAACTGAAGAAAATGTTTTGTATACCATCAAACAAGCTAATTATTATCAGAAGAAATGAGAATACAAATCATTAACTTTTTAACGTTTAACTCTGATATTTAGTGCTAGAAAACATGACAAATTACGCGATCGATATTCATAACTGGGGCGGACTTTTGATTCGATTAGGTTCAGCATTGCTCGCTGGAGGCGCGGTCGGTTGGGAACGTCAGAAGCAACGCAAATCCGCAGGATTAAGAACTCATATGCTCGTGAGTCTTGGAGCCGCGCTGTTTGTCATGGTTCCGATCGAGGTGAGTGGTTCGATCGATAGTGTGAGCCGCACGATTCAAGGGGTCGCGGCTGGGGTCGGCTTCTTAGGAGCGGGAGAAATTTTGCATCGATCGCGTCCTAATCGCAACAGTCAAGAAGTCAAAGGACTCACTTCTGCGGCATCGATTTGGGTCACTGCTGCGTTAGGAATTACGGCTGGAGCTGGACTTTGGGAACTCACCGTTTTGGGAACTTTATTTACATTACTGACTCTGGTGGGAGTGAAGCGCTTGGAACAAACTTCGCTAATTTCAGGAAGGGAGGACTCAGAAGAATAAAGATTCAGCGATCTTGCCGAATCGATCGTGATGAGGATAAAGATCGCGAGTAAACTGGTTATAACTGAGATGATCTGCTCATTTTGGAAATTTCGATCTTTATTTTTTCTGTCCGAGACTGCTTCATTTAGAAAAGCGCCTTTAGCGACCCACCCTTATCGTTGTCCTGCTGCTTTCTGTTGTCTAATGAATGCTGATACCTTTGATCGCGGTTCCAATGTCTGTCCGGTTTGTCATCGTAACGGGGGATTGCCCTCGGTCAAATCGGTTGGCGGCTTGTTGACGTGCCCTCATTGTCGATCGCGTTTAGTGGTCAGTCTCAGCGGTCATTATGTCCGCGATCCGTTTCGCACAAAAAAATTATCGAGTCGGCAGCTTAGAAAGCAAAGTCGTCCGATCGCTCGAATTCTAAGAGATTCTGGAATTGCAAAGCATTCTCCCTTATTAGCGATCGTGGGTAGTTTGCTTTTCGTCGGTTTTTCAATGGCGGTTCTGAGTCGCGTGGAAAAACTCCCAGATTGGACAGAGCCAATCATGCTTAGGGATGCGGAAGTGAAGGAATAGGAGAGTTTAACATTGTTCTGGCTCGAAGTCCCCAGAATGCTCGATTAGGGTAATGCTCCTGGTTGATTGCCCTTCTGCAACGTAACGAACACATCATATCGAGAAGTACGATCGCTGGTAATCGCAGCAGTAACACCAATCGATCGAATGCCTTCTAACATCGATCGATTTGCGGCTGGGATTTGGAGCAGCGGGAAGTTTTGCAGCTTCAGCACTCGATCCATATCGACGAAAAAATGACCATTGTTCGCACCAAGTTGGGATTGTGTACTCTTGCGGAACAACTCATTTTCACTCAAAGTAGTGGGCGGTTTCGGTAAAAAAGAACCTGCGACGGGCGCACCCAGCGAAAGAAATGCCACATCGCCATCCAGCCATCCGCGTGTAATATTCACATTCGCCGCAGGGAGCGACCAATTGACAACCGATTGCCCTTCGATCTTTGATTCTTCAACTTTGAAGGCATATTTATTCGCCATTACTCCATCGAGTTTTTTTAGCGCTTCTTCTGCCGCACGTCGATCGTTCGTTTGCACCATAAAGACCAAACTAGCTGGCAGATTCGCAGGCGCACCTTGAGGAGCTGGAATTAAAGATAAGGAGTATTCTCCCTGCATCCAGTTAAGCAAATCTTTTTCTAAATCCAGTCCGACAGTAGTTCTTAATCCTTGCTCCAGTGCGTCGGGATTAACGAACTGAATCGGATTCGCGGAAACACCTTGAGTGTAATCCTGCCAGAATCGCTGTAGGTTTCCGCCCGATGCCATCATTAGCGTGTCGCCCGGTAATCGAGTCGGCATCATCTTGGCATTATTGCTGGTATCAAATTTGCGTTGACTATCCGGTTTCAGCCACGAAATACTTTTGAATTGAATTCCTTCGTTTGCGAGTGTTGCTGTTGCTGCTAATCCTTGATTTTGTTGAAGTTGCGCCAGAGTTTGCGGTGGAACAGGACGGCTAGAGTTTGCAGCCGATGTGTTCACAGCAGCAGGAATGTTGACGTAGAGACGGGCGATCGCATCTTCGGATTGAATCTGAGAAAGTGCATCTCCGAATCCAGGAGTTTGCGATAAAGATGCGCCACCTTTGACGGTATCGATCGCACGTTCGATCGCAGTCGGATTGTTCGCAACTAAAACTTGAGTCGTATCCAAAACCGCGATCGAAGCACTTTGAGTTGGAGAATCCTGATTTTCCCGAATCTTCACGCCTTTATAATCGCGCTCCGTCCATTTACCGCCCTTGGTTGCAGGTGATTGTTCTAAAACTTCTTTGGCTTTTAGTGCATCTGCGATCGGCAAAATCATCACCGTCGGCTGAGAATTCGGCGGAATTGCCGCTTGTCCGGGTGGCGGAACATTCACACCCGCTTGAGGCGGCAGAAACGCCATTGTGACTTCTTTGCCAATCCAGGGTTGAATGTCCCGTTGATAATCGAGATTGCGACTGTTGAGAAAGCGATCGCGCAATTGTGCCAAATTTTGATCAAATGCGGCTTGCGATCGCGGAGTTCCAAATTCTCGCAACTGTTGCCATTTGCCCTGATCCGTTGAAACCGAAACGACCATCAGCGCATCTTGTGGAATGGCGCTTGCCCCAATTGGCATCACGTTTAATTGCTGTTGGCGGGTCAAAGCCCAAAATGCGATCGTTCCACCCGTCACGAGTGCGGCAGCAGCACCAATGGTTACGGGTAAAGGGGGTTTTTGTTTCTGCGGACGGGGTTTGGTCGGGGCATTCATGGG
>JADEXW010000994.1 GCA_015206935.1 Pseudanabaenaceae cyanobacterium LEGE 13415
ATCTTGGAAGGTAATGCCTACGATGACGCGGGATATGAACTGGATGGGATTAGAGGACGTCTCGGTTCCGGCATCAATGGCGACGATGACCTAGTTATAGATTTCCTTAACAGTAATACGGCGGGCACGCACTTTGAACGGTGGCACAAGAGACTGGAGGCTGCATGCCAGGACACGAAGGTTCGAGATAATGTGATCCGCCGATTGTGCATGGATTACTTCGAAGGTCGTGTGAAAGATGAGGTTATCTCAAGGCGGCGAAGCGACTTACCTGTCCGGGCGAGCTTCGATGTGGCGGGTGTGCCATGGGTTGTCCAAGGCAACCTTTTTGCGGCAGTCGTCAGCAAGGATGAGAAACCCCCCGTGCTCCTCGACCGATTGTGCCAAGCATTACAGCAGTGGGCACCTTCACCTCTACAGGTCATGTTAGTGCATGCGCGAGCGGAGCTGGAAAAGGCGGGACTCGTCCACGATGCGCGTGTCCTGAAGGATCCCCTAAAGCAAGCAGGTTGGCTGTTGAAAGCAATGGAAGGTACTGCTGAAGAGAGTGTGCGTCGATTGGGCGATCTCTACGGCAGACTTTTTGAAGGGCTGCTGGCGGAAGTTCAGGCATCGGTGGGAGAATTCGGGGCGCAGCTCATCAATGGCGAGCCAGCGAACCCATTGCAGAAAGCTCGGGACTGGGCACGAATTCCAGCTGATGTACCTGACCACCATGTTTATCACGCAGCAAACGAATTCCTGTCATCGGACGAAGGGCGTGAGGCAGTTCTGACGACTGGTATCGTTTTCAGACGAAAGGGTGGAAAGAGAGCCGACATCTGGGTGTGCACGACACCTGCCTGTGATCTTGTGCCAAATCAGAACAAAAACGGATGGGATGGAGAAATTTATCCGTTCCGTGCGGTCACCGCTGCCCGGATTAAGCCGATCAGCAAAGAGGACGAGGTACTTGAGCGTCTGACCACAGCTGCCCGCGGCCGGAACGTGTTCCTCACAGTTGACGGCCAACCAACTGTGTTTGAGGTTGAAGATGACAACTCTCGTCAGATGAAGCTCCAAACAGTCTTGGTGGAGGACGAGGGGAAAATCCACAACAGTGTTTTCAAAGGCCAGCTCATCAAGAAGAAAGATGGCAAGGCTGTACTAGAAGCGGCAGAGTTTGAGGTGGTTGCGCGCCTTAGGTCAGATTACGCAAATCGCTTCCTCATTGAAACTGGGCAGCAAAAGTCTCGGATTGGTGTTGACTGGATTAATA
>JADEXW010000288.1 GCA_015206935.1 Pseudanabaenaceae cyanobacterium LEGE 13415
GCGAAAATTCACGATCGCTTCCCGTAGACCACGGGGAATCGAATTAAATCAAATGCCCTAGGACATTGCTTGAATAATGAAATCGAAATAGGGAGCCGCTTCTTGTGCATCTGCTTCACTCAACAGACCCAGAGAAGCTTCCTTCAGACAGCGAATCGCTTCCGCCATTCCCGGAACTGGAACACCCAGCGCGTTATACATTTCCCGCGCCCCGATCACGCCAATTTTCTCGATCGGGTCAGTGCTGCCACACAGTACGCCATACGTAACCAGACGCAAATACCAGCCATAATCGCGCAGACACAGTGCCCGTTCCCGATTTCCATAAGCGTTACCGCCCGGAGAAATGAAGTCAGGACGCTTCTTCCACAGTTGTTTGCTGGCTTGTTCTACAATTTTCTTTTCGCTCTCAGACAGAACTCCAGCGATACGAGTGCGCTGTTCTCCGGTTTGAAAAAATTGTCTTATCCCGTTGAGTTCGCCGCTCGTTGGGTAACGAAGCTCGTCGTCGGCTTGTAGGATAACTTGGCTAACTACGCTCATGTTTTTAATTGCGTTATCTCAGAATTCTTCTGTAGTTTACCGAGTTTCGGTCACGATGCGAAAGGGGGTTTTCTCATTTGTCTTGACAAATTGTTACATTTCGTCGTGTGAAGGGGGAGTCGATCGACGTTCGGATATTGTTTCGGAGTTGCAGCGTGCTTATGCTAAACCCGATACAGGCTATAGAGTGGCTTAAGACTCTTGGCTGGCTCCATACATTTCAGGTAAGCGTTCTTTGAGTATGGCGGTTAGTAAAAGCAGATCGTCTTCGATTTCTTGGCAAGTGCGATCGCTGAAAGCTTAACTCAAGAAACAGATAAAATAAATTTTATTCATTCAATCGAACTCTAATGACGATTACAACGAATGACCTTCCTGAAGCTCTGCAAGCAATACTGCTGGAACTTCAACGAACTAATACACCCCTAACCGTAATTCATGAAGGCAAACCGATTGCGATCATCACTCCAGCGCAATCTCGCAAGCCCCGTCCTGCTGCTGGATTTATGAAAGGTCGTGGTGCAATTTTAGGAGATATCGTTTCTCCCATTGATCAACCTTGGGAAGTGCTGCAATGAAAGTTTTACTGGATACGCACATTTGGCTCTGGTATCTTTTTGATGATCCACAACTTTCCCAGAACTTGAAGAGTACAATCTCAGATTCTGACACTGAGTTGTGGCTCAGTCCTATTACTGTCTGGGAAGTAATGCTTCTTGCGGAGAAAGGAAAGCTATCGCTGCCACCTGATCCGATAACTTGGATCAATCAAGCCTTGCGGGAATTGGAAAGCCAGCAAGCTGTACTCAATCATGAAATTGCGCTCCTTAGTCGTCAGTTAGCTTGCCCTCATCAAGACCCGGCAGATCGCTTTATTGCTGCTACTGCAATTCACTACGATTTACAACTAGCCACAATGGATCACAATCTAATCAAAACGCCTTCCCTACAAACGATTAATTGATTCCGCGATCGCTTCAAAATTTCTCACTCTCCATACAGTTCGGGTAAGCGTTCTCGGAGGGTGGCGATCGGTAAAAGAAGATTGTCTTCGATTTCTTGGCGAGTGGTTCGATCGATACCACGCGAAATCGTCAGAGAATTAATAGGCACAATAGGCACATCGAAGAATGACTTGATTTCAAAGTAGAATTCAGCATGGAATTAGCAGCACTATGCAACACTTTATTGACAGTACTAGAGCAGTTTGATGAAACCGTTCTTCCTCTTGGTTTGTATGCCTGTGACGATCGGGTAGACGCTACATCACGATCGAAGTTGCAGCGTCAGCAAGAATGGCGCAGAGGGCTTGCTCCGTATTTGGAGATGCAAGGGTACTCAGTAAGCAAACCTAGAATAGAGATGAAAAGTGATGCACTAGGGAAATTAAGAGGTAAGCACTCAACTTACAGGACTGAATTTCACATTCCAGATTTTGGTTTAGTCAACTGTACTCTCATACGCTTCTCTAAAATCAAGGTACGTAAGTATGGATCAGCGTACAGAGTTGATATTTACGAAGAACGAGCAGAGCGATGGAAAGAGGTGGATGTTAGTGGGCACATCAGCGAACTCTGGAAACAACCCAGCTTAAGAACAAGCCATTACATTGAACTCGTGTTACTGATTGGATTTGATAAGGCAAAAAATCCACTTGGGCAAGAATTGCTAGAGTTACAGCGAGATCTGAAATGGGAGGCGAAAGGGGTAGTATATCTCACTCGTATTTGGCAAGACAAAGCAGAACGAGGTTTCTGGGTTCGATTGGGAGTGTGGGCGCGTATTGTCTCCAATGAGCAGTAAAACACGCATCCAGACACTTTTAAAAGAACCCAGGAAATGAAGTTAATCTACTCGATCGATTCTTCATCCCCGTATAGCACAGGCAAACTCACATGAGTCACCCGCTCAGTTTTGCTGAGTTTGACCACACGAGAACCGCGATCGTCTTTCAAACTTAAATCAATGTCATCCACATCAATCCGAGCTAAGTGATTCTCATTCGTCAGCAAGAACACTAGCGATTGAGGTAACACCGCAACAATTCCTGCAACAATATCCGTTTTGTTATTGAAGTGGAATGATTGAGTTCCCAATTCTCCAGCACTAGCGCGTCTCAAGGCTTCGACTTCCATATGTTTCGCGTAGCCTTGTTCAGAAATCATCAGGAAGGTATCATCCTCATTCGCGATCGCCCATCCGACAATGCGTTCTTTCTTGCTCACGCGCATTCCAGTTTGACCTTGAGAAGTTCGACTTGCGATCGGGATTTGCAAATCATTCACTTCAAATCTCAAGACCCGACCACTAGTTGTTGCTAACAGAACTTGTTCGCCCACTTGCACCGGACTGATGCAGAGCAATTGATCACCTTCTTTGAGCTTCAGTGCTGTTAATCCACGTCCGGTCAAATCGGTGAACTCAGACATCGGTAAGCGTTTGATGCGTCCTTGCTCGGTGAGTAACAGCACGAATTGATCTTCAATTTCATCAGGCAGGATGAATGTTCCTGCGATCGAATCGGGTTCTGCTTGTGCGGCAGGGGGTAATAATGTGACTAGCGGTGTTCCTCGTGATTTACCATTGTTGGCTTGAGGAATGTCGCGAGCTTTTACTGCAAAGGCTTTTCCACTCCGAGTAAAGACTACAAGCGTTTTAGCGGTCGTCGTGAAATCGGTTTGCGTGGCGAAATCATCTCCGTCTTCAAGTTCTTTAGTCGGCGTATCGTCATTGCGATTCTTGCTCAGGCGCTCATAGGCTTTGGGAGTCATGCGCCGCACATATCCGCGCTGAGTCACTTCGAGAACGGCTGGCTGTGCTTCTTCCTCGAACTCAAAAGCTAAATTCATGTTCGATCGAGCAGCCGGAGCATCGTCTTTTTCGCTCACTTCCGCTGCCACTTCAACCGCAGCAACAATCTTTGTGCGTCGATCGTCGCCGTATTTTTTCTTCAGCGCTCTCAGGTCTTTCTTCAGTGACTTGAGCAATTCACGTCGATCGCTGAGTAACTTATTCAAGTCCTGCATTTTCGCAGCAAGTTCATCATGCTCCGTTTGCAGGCTTTGACGCTCCATTCCGGTTAATCTTCGGAGTGGCATTGAGAGAATCGCATCGGCTTGTCGATCGCTTAAATCGAGTCTGTCTTGCAGTTGAACTTTTGCCGTTCCACCATCGGGAGCATTTCGCAAAATCGAGATGACATCATCTAAGTTTGCCAGCGCTTTTAACCGACCTTCCACGACATGAAGCTGGTTTTCGGCTTGGTTGTATTCGTTGCGATACTGCCGCGTCAGAGTCTCTTCACGGAAAGTTAAAAACGAATTCAATAGCTCTCGTAAGGTCATCTGTTTCGGTTGACCGTTATCAAGCGCTAAGAGAATTGCACCGAAATTCGTTTGTAGTGGAGTTTGACGGTAGATTGCATTCAGGATTTTATGAGGATTAACATCGCGACGAAGTTCGATTACCACTCGGATACCGTCTCGATCGCTTTCATCTCGCAAATCGCCAACGCCTTCGATCTTGCTTGCGTTCACAAGTTCAGCAATCTTTTCGATCAGTCCTGCTTTGTTGACTTGGTAGGGTAATTCTGTGATGACGATCGCAGTTTTCCGATGTTTGCCGCGACCGGTACTAATCTCCTCGATATTGGCAATTCCGCGCATCGGAATGCTACCTCGACCTGTGAGATAAGCTTCTCGAATGCCGCTGGTATCGATGATTTCGCCACCTGTCGGAAAGTCAGGAGCCGGAATCAGAGTGAGAAGTTCATCATCCGATAAGTTCGGTCGATCGATTAACGCGACTAATCCATCAACAATTTCATTTAAGTTATGTGGCGGAATGTTCGTTGCCATTCCGACCGCAATCCCAGAACTACCATTCAAGAGCAGAATCGGTAATTGGGCAGGAAGAACAACAGGCTCTTGCTGTGAATTATCAAAGTTACCAACAAAATCGACTGTCGCTTCACTAATTTCGTTTAGCAGAGACTCGTTACCGATCGAGGATAATCGCGTTTCGGTGTATCGCATTGCAGCGGGCGGATCATTATCAACCGACCCAAAGTTGCCATGCCCACCGAGCAACGGATAACGACTAGAGAAATCCTGTACCATTCGCACAAGGGCATCATAGACCGCCTGATCGCCATGAGGGTGATACTTACCGAGAACATCCCCAACCACACGGGCGCATTTTCGATAAGGTCGATCGGGGGTTAACCCCAATTCGTGCATTGCGTATAAAATACGACGATGGACAGGCTTTAAGCCATCGCGACTATCTGGGAGCGCTCGCCCCACGATCACGCTCATGGCATACTCCAAATAGGACTGCTGCATCTCCGTGTGTAAAGCAGTCGTGATAACCTGTCCTGTTGGGAGAATATTTAACTGTTCTGATTGAGATTGAGGTCGCGTCCGAGCCATGAGCCGTTATCCTGCTGAACTTTACAATAGTAAGAAACCTCAAGGTTTCTGAGAGTCGATCGCCCGTCCTGAAAATACTAATACAGTTGAGCTACATTACAATCGTTCTATTTTGCCGTATCCAGCGCATTTCGTCTGAGGAATTTATATGCAAACCGTTTTAATTGTGGAGGACGATCTGATCAATGCCAGAGTGTTCTCGAAAATCCTGACCAAACGGGGAGGTTTGGCAGTGAAACATACTGAAAATGTAGAGGAAGTGATCCAAATTGCCCAGTCTGGTGGGGCAGACATTATTCTAATGGATGTGTCTCTCTCTCGGAGTATGTACCAAGGTAAGGCAATGAATGGAATTCAGCTTACTCAATTATTGAAAGCAGATAGTAAAACTGCGAATTTGCCGATCATTTTAGTAACAGCGCACGCGATGGAGGGCGATCGAGAAAATTTTCTCAAAGAAAGTGGAGCCGATGGCTATATCTCGAAGCCTGTGGTGGATCATCAAGCGTTTGTCGATCAGATTTTGGCGTTGTTGCCGAATGCGTAGGGGCATGACGAGTTGTTGAGATCATTTGTACTATTATTCTAGCGCGAATCGGGTGAGTCTTCCCATTACAGCTCGGCTAGATATTGCTTGTAGCCAATTTCATTCAGTCTAGATTGCTTATCTCGTACCATTTCTGCAAGAGTTTGCCGATACGCTTGAACTTTGGTCAATAACTCCGGATTGTGGCTCGCTAAGATTTGCACGGCTAGCAGTCCTGCATTTTTTGCATTCCCGATCGCAACCGACGCAACCGGAATTCCTGCTGGCATTTGCACGATCGAGTAAAGCGAATCCACGCCTTGCAATGTTCGAGTTTGCACCGGAACCCCGATCACCGGTAGAGCCGTCATGGATGCCACCATTCCCGGTAGATGCGCTGCTCCTCCTGCTCCCGCAATAATGACTTTGATTCCTCTGATGTGCGCCTGTTTTGCATATTCGACCATCCGTTCTGGAGTGCGATGAGCAGACACGATTTCCACTTCGCAGGGCACATCGAACTCTTCACAAACTGCGATCGCAGCTTGCATGGTCGGCAGATCCGAGTCGCTGCCCATAATAATTCCAATCAACGGTTGAGTCATGTGCGAAGATCCAAAACGAACAAAATCAAGTCTGTAGAATGCGCTTTCTGATTATCAATGCTCATGTGCCCGGTTTTGAAGGTTTGCAGCAAATTTTGCTCGATGACGTGATTCTAGAAATTGCTCCTCGAATTGATGCGGATGCTCAAATTCTAGATGTGGCAGGCGATTGGGTTTCTCTCGGTGGTGTTGATTTACAGATTAATGGCGCGTTGGGATTGGCATTTCCAGAGTTGAATGAAGAGAATTCCGACTCATTAGCCAAGATTTGTCAGTTTCTCTGGGATCAAGGAGTTGACGGATTTTTGCCGACGATCGTGACAACTTCGATCGAGAATATTCAGCGATCGCTCTCGATCCTTGCCGATTCTAAATTGCCTCAAATCTTGGGTGTCCATCTCGAAGGGCCGTTCCTGAACTATGAAAAACGCGGCGCACATCCTGAAGAATTCCTTCTGCCCCTCTCTGTCGAATCCGTGAAACGAGTGCTAGGGGATTATGCGGAGATTGTGAAAGTGATTACGCTTGCACCTGAACTTGATCCCACTGGAGACACGATCGCTTATCTCAAATCGTTAGGCATTACCGTCAGTCTCGGACATTCTCAAGCCACTGCCGCCCAAGCTCAGATAGTATTCGATCAAGGCGCTTCGATGGTGACTCATGCCTTTAATGCAATGCCGAGTTTGCATCATCGGGAACCCGGATTACTCGGAGCCGCGATCGCAAATCCAAATGTTTAT
>JADEXW010000995.1 GCA_015206935.1 Pseudanabaenaceae cyanobacterium LEGE 13415
AATATGTCGATCTGGTCGCCAACTTGAGTCCGAATGGTTCGCAACTGAGAAGGAGACAGACGAGCATCATTTAAGTTCAGCAATGTTCCCGTCTCATGGGTGACGACGATCGCAGCATCATGATTCATCGGAGATTCTTCAGTCACAAAGAACACTGACAGAGAACCAATCGGAACGATTTCCCACGAATCTACTTCAACAACCTGGTGCATTCCTGCGATCGCGAGTTTTTGCCGCAAATTCGGTGATGGATATCGCGGAACAATCACCGGAGTCGTTGCTGGAACTTGAGCGAGAAACCAGGGATCGAGATGATCAAAATGCTCATGAGAAATTACGATCGCACTCGGATGAGACAATGCAGGATTGAGTAAATGTTGATTGTCTGGGTACTGGAACCAAGAACCAAGAAATGCACCTTCAGGAGAAAACCACGGATCAATTAAAATTGTTGTATCTGTCGTTTCAACTTGAAGCCCTGCATGACCGAGAGCAGTAATTTTCATAGCAGTTTCACCGATTAAACAACAGCACGATAAGCAGGAAAAAAGCCAGATTGTAGAAGTTTATCGATCGAGCAATCAAGCGATTTAGCTCGAAGCTCTACCAGTTGTTGATAAAGCTCAGGATGGGGAATCGATCGCAGCAATGGTAATGAGTGCCTGCGTTTGGAGAATCCAGCTTTAAAGTGGTGTAAACTATCCGCTGCTCCACCCACACCTCCTCCTAGATGCAAGGTATGATTACCGCGAACTTTTGCCCAAGAGCGCATTGCATCGAACATCAAAACACTTGGAGATTGTTTCAGAAATGCAGTTCTCGTGCCACCTAAATGATATTGAACAATTCCCGCACATTCAGTAAATAAGCCTGCACAAACAATTGTTTGATCGAATTCCACAACACATACATGCAGCGATTCACCTAGTACTTCCGCAAGCTGTAAGAAATAGTCGCGAGTGAAATAGAAAGAGGCTGAGGCACTAACCCGATTCATGGTTTCAGTATAGATTTCAATGAAATCCTCGCCGTTTTGCTCAAATGTTACTTGACGGGCATGAAATCCAGAGCGCCGACATCGATTAATTTTAGTCCGGTGTTCAGGTCGGGTTTGACTCCATAGTGCTTCATCAGACAGTGTAAGATCAATTGAAACCGTTTCTGAATGAATCTTGCAAGCTTCGGATGGATAAAGTTCTGCAAAGCGTTCGTAGATTAAAGGATGCAGTCGGAAAAACGCTGAGACAATTTGAC
>JADEXW010000996.1 GCA_015206935.1 Pseudanabaenaceae cyanobacterium LEGE 13415
GCGTGATGGAGCGTTGCCCGTCCCTGTCCGTCACGCGGCTGAAAAGCGGCCCGCTCGGCGGCGACCAGCAGATCGGTGCGATGATTGCGGACGGAAAGATCGACGTGCTCTTCTTCTTCGTCGATCCGCTCTCGCCGCATCCGCACGATGTGGACGTGAAGGCCCTGATGCGCCTCGCCCTCGTCTACAACATCCCCATGGCCCTCAACCCCGCTACGGCGGAACGGCTGATCGAGTCGTTTCGGGATTAGGTGCAGCGACTCGTCGGCTGCCAAAGCTTTTCATAGCATTTGAGGGCAGGCATCTCCGGCTGCCCTTGCACTTTATCCAGAGGGCACCGCGCCACTTCCCCTGGGAGCACCATCGGATGGCCTAAGACATCCGCCCTAGTTGCTGCTCCTGCTCGCAGCATGCAACGATATGAAGGATAAGTTCCTTAACTCGGCACTCGAGCAGCGATTATGAAGAGCGCTATTTTTCAACTGCGCAAAGTCAAGTTACCTTTCGCTCTCGATATGTTAGAGCGGGCAACCGCAGCGACATTCTTAAGTTTTTTCGCAATGCGATTTCTAGATGCTTACATGGAAACGGGAAAAGTAATTCTCCTCCTACAAGTAGTCGCAGAATGCCTCATTATCGGTTTTCTCCTTGTGAGAAGGATCAGCAATCAGGTTTCTCTCAGCCCCACTGACTGGTGTGTCGCCGTTGCCGGAACCATCCTTCCCCTGTTCGCGATCCCTGGTGGAGAGCCGCTTGTGCCTGTCAGCCTCTCGGGCGCATTTATGCTGACAGGAATAATTATCAATATTTGGGCCAAACTTTCCCTTCGACGTAGCTTCGGGATTGTTGCCGCCAACCGAGGTGTCAAGACAAACGGCCCTTACAATTTTGTCCGTCATCCTATGTATTTCGGATATGTGGTAACTCAGATTGGCTTTCTCTTAGCCAACCCCACAATTCATAATATTGTTTGCTATCTGTCAGCCTCTACATTCCAAGTTCTCCGCATACTAGCGGAAGAGCGCACCCTCTCTCAGGATCAAGAGTACAAAATCTATACTGTAAAAGTCCGCAATCGTTTAATACGTGGTGTTTTTTGACAGAAAAACCATACATTCAATATCTATAACAATTTAATCTCTTATCAATATTTCAAAAATAATACTTCACAAATAATTTTTCTAATCATATTAAATACTCTGAATTTCTCAATTTTGTTTTCAAACAGACTCACTCCTCTATTCTGAATTTAAG
>JADEXW010000997.1 GCA_015206935.1 Pseudanabaenaceae cyanobacterium LEGE 13415
ATCATCGAGCGATTGACGTAATCAGAAACGGTAATATGTCCGTTCACATAAAAGATCTATTACCGATGACCTAATCTTTGCATTTTAAGAATTTGATCTGATTTTTTTAAGATTTGCTACCAAATTCAAAAATGTCTCTATAATTAACGACGATAGTGATAACAGCATCGATATCACTACTAGCGCAATCAGAAGAGCATCAGATCGATCACGGTTGAACGTTGATCGATTCGCCGAAAGTTTTTGTTTCAGATTCCAGAATTGGGAATAAATAAACAAAGCCTATATCCTTTATTTTGATTAGGAGGAACATCATGGCAGGAACGAAAAGAAGATCACCGACATCAACGCTAGTTTCCAAAGATTCGATCAGCAGTGCATCGACTGCACTCCAAGATTTGCCCGAAAAACCGAAGGAGATTTGGTCGCTGAGAGAAGCAATTCATTTGCTCAAAGATCAGATTGCTCAAGCGCTCGATCGCGGTTACAGCTACAGCGAAGTTTCTCAGATGCTGTCCTCGAAAGGAGTTGAAATCAGTCCTTCGACGTTGAAGTATTATCTGTCCTCTGCGCGGAAAGAAGATGGGACAAAATCGCGTCGTCGTCGTCGCACCCTGACAATGACGGCTGAGGATCTTCAGAATGGCTCTGAGGCGCTGGAAACTGAAACGCCAGAGAAAGAAGACAAACCGAAGCGATCGGCAGCAAAATCGAAAACTGATACAAAGTCGCCTGGAAAATCGAAAGCAAAAGCAACGACTAGCCGGAAAAAAGCTGCTACCTAGAGTGAGTTATTCGATCGACATTCGTGCCGTTGTTGATTCGAGTGTCGATCGCTAAATAGCTGTGATAATGAAACACAGATTCTTTGCTGTGTTGATATTATGGTTTTAGATATTTCCCTGCCAGAGAGCTTAGATGCTTTCTGGATGCCGTTTACTGCAAATCGTCAGTTCAAATCTCAGCCGCGCCTGATGGCATCCGCGAAAGATATGCACTATACGACGGTGGATGGTCGAGAAGTGTTGGATGGAACGGCGGGGCTTTGGTGTGTGAATGCGGGACATTGCCGCGATCGTATTGTTCAAGCGATTCATCAGCAAGCCGCAACTCTGGATTTTTCACCCACGTTTCAAATGGGACATCCCGGACCGTTTGCATTAGCCGATCGATTGGCGAAAATGCTGCCTGGAGACTTGGATCATGTTTTCTTTGCGAATTCTGGCTCAGAGGCAGTCGATACGGCGTTGAAG
>JADEXW010000998.1 GCA_015206935.1 Pseudanabaenaceae cyanobacterium LEGE 13415
CTTCTATACCTCGCTCTGGGCGGCGCTTACCTGGTGGTTGTGCCGTTGATTATCTTCTTCTATCTCAAAACGCGCTGGTATGTGGCAAGCTCAGTTGAACGGGGCTTTATGTATTTCCTCGTGTTCCTCTATTTTCCAGGGATGCTCTTGTTCGCGCCGTTCTTGAATTTCAGACCGAGAGCGCGGCAAATTGAAGCCTAAAAGTAATGCGACGAATTGATGCGATCGGAATTACATTTGGTGTGTTTTTAGCTGGGGGACTTGCGTTTCTGGTACTTCAGGGCGCAGGTCTTGACAGCATTAGCGCGGGAATTTGGAGCCAGTTGCTTCTAGTAGGCGGCTTAATCGGCTGGTTAGTAAGTTACCTGTTTCGAGTCGTGTCGAAGGATATGACCTACAATCAGCAGCTTCGAGACTACGAAGAAGCAGTGCTGCAAAAACGATTGGAAGAATTGACCCCAGAAGAATTAGAGAAGCTTCAGGCAGAGATTGAACAGGAAAAGCAAGGTTCTTAGGATCTCGTGCCCGGATTTGCAGTAATCTACTGAAGTTGCGTTTTTCAGAAATCGAAATGGCTTCAGTGTCGGAATGCTTTGAGCGACTGCGGGATCAGGGGCGATGTGCGTTGATTCCTTTTTTGACTGCCGGAGATCCGGATTTAGAGACGACTGCTCAGGCGTTGCAGATTCTCGATCGCTCTGGAGCCGATTTGATCGAGTTGGGCGTTCCGTATTCTGATCCGCTGGCAGATGGCCCGGTGATTCAGGCGGCAGCGACTCGATCGCTTTCAAATGGAACGCGATTAGAAGATGTTCTGCAACTGGTAAAGCAAGTTTCGCCAAATCTACGATCGCCAATTATTCTCTTCACTTACTACAATCCGATCCTGAATCGTGGCATCGAATCCTTTTTGAAAGACATTTCCGAAGCAGGAGCTAAAGGTTTAGTTGTCCCAGATTTGCCGCTAGAAGAAGCTGAAACGCTATTGCGTCCGGCAAAGGAGTATGGAATTGAATTAACGCTGTTAGTGGCTCCAACGAGTCCATCAAACCGAATTGCCGCGATCGCACAACAATCTCAAGGATTCATTTATTTAGTGAGTACAACGGGCGTGACGGGAATGCGATCGCAAATGGAATCGCGGGTGAAAGATTTGATTGCAGAACTACGGCAAGTCACCGATAAAGCGATCGGGGTTGGATTCGGAATTTCGCAACCGGAACAAGCAAGACAAGTGATGAATTGGGGTTCGG
>JADEXW010000030.1 GCA_015206935.1 Pseudanabaenaceae cyanobacterium LEGE 13415
AATCATATTTATCCTGCTCGATCGCTAATTCATTCCGCATCGATTCATGACAATCTTCCATCAACACCAGTAACAACGGCTGTGTTGTTGCCAAATTCACCCATCGAGCCTGCAAGCGAAAGAACTGCTCTTGCTCCTGGTACTCCATAATCAGCGGCTCTGATGAGTCTTCCTGCACCAATCGCTGACAAAGCTGGCAAATACTAATTGGCAATTCATCCTCTTCGTTTCGTAAGCGATCGCATAACTCTTTCGCTTTCTCATTGCAGTAAACCGTTTGCAGCGAAGATGCCAAAACCATCACACCGAGCGGCATTGCTTCAAGCAACACACCCCAGAGGACATCTTGGCTCACAAAATCGCTCTCTAAATTGGCAGGTGAGAAACTCGAAAATTCCCGCCGATTTCCATCATCTGGGTTGTTTCGGCGAGAACGGCGGCTCGATCGTTGTTGAGCGTAAACATTTACCCAGGCGACATGATGTGCAGGGGGCACAGAAAAGAAGGGAACAACCATAACTTTGGAATCGTAAAGCACTGCCCCATTGTGGTGACTGTGGTTCTGAACATACAATGAGCGCACTGCAAAACACCGAAGTAACCTGAACAACGGCGAACTGGGCTGAAGTAGTTTGAAGTTTTAGGAACTTCATCAGCCAGAAGAAAATGACCAACCATAATAAAAGAAATACCGCCGAAACGATTGGCGTTGCATCACTTTGGTTGAATCTAGAGTGATATTTATTCAGGATGCCTTTTGTGAGATGTGATTCTCACAGTTAGAAATAGACCGAAATAAAAGCATCCGTAATTTCCCACCTCAGATTGTCCTCGAAAAAGCCATAAAAGTGTTTCACCCAATTGGGTTGTTTTTCTCCATTATTCATCAGCCCCCATCTGTCATGATCCCAGAACTCGTAGATCGACTGTTTCCGATCGAGATCCAGCGTCCGTACGTGGCAATGATTCAGCGCCGAGGCGGACTCACACGACGTAAAGCAGAATACTTTGTACGATTGTGGGCATATCTTTTTCTGAAGCAGCAGGAGGAGTTAAACGGGCAGCTTCCTAGCAATCTGAAAGAGCTTCATGCTCCAGACGGTCTCATCAGTTGCACTCACCGGGAAGCGGCTGAATTGTTTTATCGAGGGCAAGATCGAGGAAGCGATCGAGCGGCTGGAATGATGATCGATCGATTAGTTGCTCTGGGACTGCTCGATAAACAGTACGACGGAAATTCATTATGTTTACAAATCCGATCACTGCCTGATCTCGAACTGCCGAAGCCAGAGAAACCGATCAAACTGTTTGCCGATGCGTTCAATCCACGGACTGATGCAATCTCGATCGCGAATCTCTACACTCGCAACTATGCTCCAATGATTCGCGATGGGGCAGCAATGTCGAAGGTTGCAAAAGTTCTAAGAATCTGGTCGCAACAGTACGGTACTGGTATGCGAGTTTTGCGGCGATCTGATAATTACACGGTAGTCGCTGCTTCTGTACTTTTTCCAGTGGCATCAGAGTCAGACGTTTACTTTTTCCAGCAACCCAGCAAGAGTTTCTATCTCACAACAGACAACCCGGTTGATCCATTCGTTATGGCGACTCCAGGCGATCGAACTTGCTTATCGATTTATATTCGCGCTTGGGTGATTGATCAACCTTATCTCTCAGTTTCGACGCTGTGCCAACTATTGGAGGATGCACAGCAGACTTTGCTGAAAATTCGGAATGACTATCCAGAGATTTGCGATCTCTATACATTAATCGTTCATCCGATTTATGAGAGACTGCGGCACGTTCTTGGATTTGAGCGAATTTGTGAAGACAATCAGAAGTCTTTTGCTTGGATTCATGGATCAGTCGATCGTTTCTTAGAGACCGATATGAAGCAAGCCCTATCGAATCTCAGAATTGGAGATGCTGCTCAATCTTGAGATTTTCAAGGCAGATACTGCGAATTTAAGCGATCGACTTCTGCAACTGTAAGAATACTGTTACGAAAACCGAGTGAAAACTTAATTCCCCTCTTTACAAATCGAAATAACTCCCTTAATCTAGATTCATAGATTGACGAATCAATCTAATCTTTGAGTAAACCATTAAGCACTCATACAGAATCATGACAACGACCTTACAGAGACGCGAAAGCGCCAACCTGTGGGCGCAGTTCTGCAACTGGGTCACCTCAACCGACAACCGCCTGTATGTGGGCTGGTTCGGCGTGTTGATGATCCCCACCTTGCTTTCTGCAACCATCTGCTACATCGTTGCGTTCATCGCAGCCCCCCCCGTGGATATCGACGGCATCCGCGAACCCGTCGCCGGTTCCTTGCTCTACGGCAACAACATCATCTCTGGTGCCGTTGTCCCTTCGTCGAACGCGATCGGTCTGCACTTCTACCCGATCTGGGAAGCCGCATCTTTGGATGAATGGCTGTACAACGGTGGCCCTTACCAACTCGTGGTATTCCACTTCTTGATCGGCGTATTCTGCTACATGGGACGGGAATGGGAACTTTCCTACCGTCTTGGTATGCGTCCTTGGATTTGTGTTGCCTACTCTGCGCCTGTGGCAGCTGCAACCGCTGTGTTCTTGATCTACCCGATCGGACAAGGCTCGTTCTCGGATGGAATGCCGTTGGGCATCTCTGGAACGTTCAACTTCATGTTGGTGTTCCAAGCCGAACACAACATCTTGATGCACCCGTTCCACATGCTTGGGGTTGCCGGTGTGTTTGGTGGATCGCTCTTCAGTGCCATGCACGGTTCACTCGTGACCTCTTCGCTGGTACGTGAGACCACCGAAGTTGAATCGCAGAACTACGGCTACAAGTTCGGACAAGAAGAAGAGACCTACAACATCGTGGCAGCACACGGCTACTTTGGTCGGTTGATCTTCCAATATGCGTCGTTCAACAACTCCCGCGCATTGCACTTCTTCTTGGGTGCATGGCCGGTCGTCGGCATCTGGTTCACCGCGTTGGGTGTGTCCACGATGGCGTTCAACTTGAACGGGTTCAACTTCAACCAATCGATCATCGACAGTCAAGGTCGTGTGGTCAGCACCTGGTCGGATGTGATCAACCGGGCGAACTTGGGGATGGAAGTGATGCACGAGCGCAACGCTCACAACTTCCCGCTCGACTTGGCAGCAGGCGAGGCAGCTCCGGTTGCATTGTCGGCACCTGCAATCCACGGCTAATTCTTGCTTGAATTAACCTCAAAGCCCTCCAGAACTGGGGGGCTTTTTCACGTCTAAAGCGGAGCTTTACGATTTTCCTTAAAGAAGAAACATCAGCGTGTACTCTTAGTTTTTGGGAGCGGAAGGAGGATTTGAAGAGTGGGCAGTTCAGACTGTCAAAAAACCGCCGACACAAAAAGTACCAGAGCCAGCCACACTTGCAGGATTGGGTTTAGTTGCGGGGACAATGATGATCGCTCGTCGTCGTAAAGCGAATCGAACTGCTTAGTTTTGTATTCTAAGGGTAGAGCAAATTCAAGTTGGACGCTCTATCGTGACTTGATCGAGTTGCGCTGAACAAAATCACGTCTTGCCCAAGTCAAGTGAGAAACTTTCGCTTATCCTGGAAATCAGTGATGTCAAAGTGGATCAAGAATGTCTAGCTGGCAGCGATCGTTAATTTTCGGGGGCATCGGCGCGACGCTTTCCCTGTGGTTTCTGGAAAATTTGACGCATACTTTGGGCGATTGGCTTCCCGCGATCGTCATTGGAAGCGGGATTGCTTGGGTCGCATTGAAGTTTCAGAAGGACGATACTCCGAAAATTCAGGTCGAGCCAGTCACACTCAATCGAGTGCAAAACGAATTAGTTGAGGCGAAGAATCTATTAGATTTATTGGCGATCGAGTCTCAGGATTTAACGATCGATGGCAGCGCTCAACAATTGTCGGATTTGCGATCGCAGATTCAGCACATTACTTCAGATCTCGATCGTGATGAAATTCGCTTTGCGGTAATGGGCGGAAAATCGGTTGGTAAAACAATGCTTGTGAACTTGCTGCAAAGTCGCTGGGCAGAAGGCATTTCACAAAAGTTAGTTCTACAAGATACACCCGAATTGTTTGCTGCAACGGATGGCGGAATTATTGCAGAGAGAGATGCTTGGAAATTAGCGCGATCGTCAGATGTCATTTTATTTGTGACAAACGGTGATTTAACTGCAACTGAATTGCAAGCGATTCAGAAAATAACAATTGTTGGAAAACGATTACTGCTTATCTTTAATAAACAGGATCAATATCTGCCAGAAGAACAGCAAACGATTTTAAATCACTTGCGCGAACGGATGGTGGGAATTCTTGCACCGCAGGATATTATTGCGATCGCAGCAAATCCGAAGTCACTAAAGATTAGACAACATCGATCGGATGGCACAGTTAAGGAATGGTTAGAAAAGCCAGAACCGCAGATTTTGCCATTGCTCGATCGATTAAATCAAGTTCTTTTACACGAAGGACAGCAGATCGTTCTGACCAGCTCATTGAGTAATGTGACCGCAGTTCAGGCGGAAGCGAAAACGGCACTAAATCGAGTCAGACGCGATCGAGCAATGCCGAAAATCGATCAAGCTCAGTGGATTGTGGCGGGAACTGCATTTGCGAATCCATTTCCAGCATTGGATTTGTTAGCGACGGCTGCGATTAATGGGCAGATGGTCTTTGATTTGAGCAATTTGTATCAGCGCAAATTCACCTTAGAACAGGCGAAAACGGTTGCGGCAACAATGGCAAGTGTGATGGTGAAATTGGGACTCGTGGAAGTTTCAACCCAAGCGATCGCATCGATTCTGAAAACGAATGCTCTCACTTTTGTTGCAGGTGGATTGATGCAGGGTGTGAGTGCTGCGTATCTGACTCGAATGGCTGGATTAACGCTGATTGAATATTTTGAAGGTCAGCCGAGCGGGGAGATTAAACAAGATGTGCTGCAACAAATTATGCAGAAAGTCTTTGAGCAAAATCGCCGCTTGCCATTCCTGCAAATGTTTGTGAAGCAGGCAGTTGATCAATTGGTCAAACCTACGATTCAGGCAAGTTCCACGCCTGCTCCTGAAGTCTCTAAGCCACTTGATGGTTTACCTGCTCCTCAAGAAGCGCCACTAGAAATTGGTGCAAAGCTGGAAGAAGATGCAACACCGCTTCCGCCTTTAGCAGTTCCTGAAGCTGTCTTGATTGAGAATGAGCAACCTCAGCTTATTGAAGGGAGAACATCATAGCTTCCGAAGATTTTGAGGGTCTCAGTGCAACTTGCTAATTCTGAAAGCGCAGATTGCATGGCAGCTTCGCGAATGTCTGCTTCTAAATCCATGAAAAAGACATAATCTCCTAGCGATCGCTTGGTCGGTCGGGATTCAATTCGACTTAAATTAATTTCTCGCTCTGCAAAAATCTGCAACGGTTTAACCAAAACTCCAGGCTGATTTGCACTCACACTGAATGCTAGAGAAGTTCGACTGCCACCTTTAGAAGCATCCAAACTGAGGACAAGGAAACGAGTGCAATTCTCTGGATGATCATTAATTGGAGCAGCGAGAATTGGCAAGCTGTAAAGTTGCGCAGCTCTTTGTGAGGAAATTGCTGCAATCGTTTGATTTTCCCCCAAATGCTGCAAAGCTTCAGTCGTCGAATTCGCTGCAATTAATTGCACATTTGGGAGATGACGATCGAGCCAGTTTTGACATTGAGCTAAGGCTTGGGGATGAGAATAAACCGTTTGAATTTCATCTAATCGTTCTGCGATCGAGAGCAACGCATGATGAATTGGAAGGACGATCGCATGTTGAATTCTCAGATTATCCAGTCGCCAAAGTGCGTCCATTGTCATCGTGACGCTGCCTTCGATCGAATTTTCCACAGGAGCCACGGCAAAATGTGCTTGTTGTTTTGCAACCGCTTCTAGAGACTGTGCAATGCTGGGATAAGGACAGAGAAGTGCAGTGTCATGAGTGGTTTGAGTTAGCCAAGACAAATATTTCAGTGCTGCTACTTCTGCGTAGGTTCCGTGTGGTCCTAAATGTGCGATCGTCTGTGCCATCACCAATTCCCCAACTTTCAAACTCTTGCATTTCTATAATCTGCTGAGTTTTGTAAAACAATAATCTTTTGATCAACTAAATATGTTTATATTTCAAAAGGTGAACGAGCAATCAGAATAAGCTCCTTAAAATTAGTTCATAATTAATAAAAACCTCCTCACAACCTTCCCTGATGGATATTCGGTTTTCTGCTTCGCTGGGTGTTGATCTTATTGTTCCAGAACAGCCCATTCATATTTCAAATTATTTACGTCAACCGCAACGAGTCGTGAATGCACTCGCCGCTTCTAGTCAGATTGAACCGATGGACGATGATGTGTATCAGCTAAAAATGCGTCAACTGAACTTCATGACGTTATGTATTCAACCTGTGGTGGATATGCGGGTTTGGTTAACGGAACCTGCAACGATTAATCTAAAGTCGATCGCGTGTGATGTGCGCGGAATTGACTATAACCGAGACAAGTTTTCGCTGGATTTGAATGGAAAACTTTCACCTTCTCAGCAGCATGGAGCAACTTATTTGAAAGGTCAAGCGGATTTAGTAGTGCAGGTTGAACTTCCTCCACCATTCACATTTATGCCGCGTCCTTTGCTGGAGACGGCTGGAAATGGATTGCTGATGAGTGTGCTATCAACAATTAAACAGCGGTTGATGCAGCAGTTATTGAACGATTACAAAAACTGGGTTGCGTTGCAGATGGAAAACAATACGCCGAGTGAATCGATCGCGGTTAATCCCCTAAATTGAGCGTTAATTGCTCGATCGCTTTTTGAACAGGTGCATAAGTTCGACGGTGATAAGGCGTGATGCCGAACTGGTCGATCGCTTCTAAATGCTGTTTCGTTCCGTACCCTGCGTTCCGCTCCCAAGCGTAGTGAGGATACCGTTTTGCAAGTTGCTGCATGAATCGATCGCGTCTCACTTTCGCAATGATCGACGCACATGCGATCGCGTAACAAGTCGCATCTCCATCAATGATTGCAGTGTGTGAACCTAAATCTGCTTGTTTGATTGGACGACCATCAATCAACGCATGATCACAAGGTGCGATTCGATTTAATGCTCGTTGCATTGCGAGATAGGAAGCGCGAAGAACATTGATTTGCTCAATTTCTTGAACGGTTGCCATTCCGACTCCGACCGCGATCGCGCTTTCTTGAATTTGAGTAAAAAGACGCGATCGAGCCTGAGCCGATAGGACTTTAGAATCTCGAACGCCTTCGATCATTTCACATCCAGGCGGTAAGAGAACTGCGGCAGCAACAATTGGACCTGCAAGACAGCCCAAACCGACCTCATCCACACCTGCAATACGAAGCAGTCCTTGTTTCCACAAAGACTGCTCCATTTCTAGAGTCGGATTCTGAGGCACGTTATTCGTTTGCTGATGCAGACGATCGTCGCCGTCTTCGTCTCACCGGAGCTTCTTCCTCTGGCTCAGTTGCTTCGACGGAAGCTTCTTCTGGCTCAGGGATTTCCACTTCGGCTGCAATCTCAGGAAGGGATTCTTCAATCAGATCTTCTACAGGTTCCTCCACTGCGGGAACATCGATCGTGGTTAATTCCTCAATCGGAGCAACTTGAACCGCTTCGGGTGGAGGCGCTTCACCGGGAAGAAGAACCGAAACGACAGCAGATTTCGGATTTTTTACTTCTTGATTAGACAGAATCAGCGGCGAAATTCCCATCCAAGCGTAAACGTCCTGCTCGTCTGGAGTCATTTCGACATAGACTACTTCAGGCGGTTCAGCCGGAGTTTTGTTAAATCGATCGCGTCTTTGGTTGCGATTGTTGCGCCGATCTTCGTAACGGTTCTCGCGTGGAGCTTCTTCGACGGGAGCATCGATCGTGGGTTCGGGAGTGAACTCAGTGGTCGATCGAGAAACTAACGTCGGCGCAGGAGTTGATCCATTGGGACGAGATTCTTCCCAACGGCTGGGTCTGGGGGATGCTTCCCGGACTGGAGCATCGTTGCGTGGAAATTCTGTACGCGGTGCATCATTACGACGGTGACGGCTTCTCGTTCTTGCCGATCGACCTCGTTCCTGATAGCTCGGATGATGCAGCAGTTCTAAATCGCTGTCACCGGATTCGCCTTCTAAGTCGTCACCTTCCCAGAAAGATTCGGTTGCAGGAGCAAGATCGCGGCGGGGTTCTGTCCGTCGAGGTGCGCTGTCATACCGAGCAGCGGGACGGGGATCGAGGCTTTCACCCGCTTCTTCAGAGTCGTTTTCACCCGGTAGATGAACGACGTGACCTAAACCGCCACAAGTCGGACAGGGACGACCAAACAATTCGTAAATATTCTTTCCTTGACGTTTCCGGGTGAGTTCGACCAAGCCGAGTTCGGAAAGTTGAGAAATTTGGGGTTTTGCTTTGTCCGATCGCAATGCTTTATTGAAATGCTCCAGAACTTGCAATTGGTCGCGGCGGGACTCCATATCGATGAAGTCTACGATGATTACACCTGCAATATTTCTTAAGCGTAACTGGCGAGCGATTTCGGTTGCGGCTTCGCAGTTCGTCCAGAGTACCGTTTCTCTTGCGGTTGCCGATCGAGTAAATGATCCGGAGTTGACATCAATTACGGTTAAAGCCTCGGTTCGCTCGATGATGATGTAACCACCGGAAGGAAGATCGACTCTGGGTTTGAGTGCTTCTCGGATCGCGGCGTTTACACGGAAATAATCGAGAATCGAAATGCGATCGCGGTGATGATCAATCAGAATTCCTTGAGGAGGTTTGCCGCCGCCCCAGTTCAATAACTGTTGTTTAACTCGTTTTAATCCGGTGTGCGAATCAACAACGATTCGATTGACATCAGAACTGTAAACATCACGTAAAACTTTTTGAATAAAATCGTCGTCGCGATTCAATAATGCAGGCGCACGAGTCGAACCTGCTTCTTGTAAAATCGCTTCCCACTGCCGTTGGAGTGCTTCCAAGTCCTCCATGATTGCCTCTTCAGGCATTCCTTCGGCTTCGGTACGAATCACAATGCCCATACCCGCAGGCTTAATCAGAATCGCTAAGGCTCTGAGACGGTTTCGCTCATTCTCGTTGCGAATTCGACGGGAAAGATTGACTCCCCGACCATAAGGCATCAGAACCAAGTAGCGACCAGGCATTGAGATATTTCCGGTGAGGCGCGGACCTTTATTTCCGGTCGGCTCTTTCATCACCTGAACGAGAACTTTTTGCTGTGGAGCAAGCAGTTCTGTAATCGAACCTGCCGATCGCTTGAGTCTGAGTGGTCCTAAATCCGAAACATGAATAAATCCATTGCGTTCGGAATCGCCAATATTGACGAAAGCGGCATCAATTCCCGGCAAAACGTTTTCGACAATTCCTAAATAGATATCGCTAACCTGATGACTTCCGGTAGCAACAATTAATTCTTGGATTTGATCTTCTGAAAATACAGCAGCGATTCTATGCTGTTCAGCAATTACAATTTGCTTTGGCATTCAATTTCCTCAAAACTGGGGGCGCGATCGAAGCTTTTTTGAAGTTTTGCTTCTTTCGCAAGGGAAAAAACACAGGAACGTGAACTCTCTATCACGATGAAGTCTGAGTAGTATTCGACGTGAGAGGCTTTAAAAAACAACCTCAAACCGATCCTCACTCTAACTTTGGACAGTCAATGAGTGAACTTCGATCAAACAGGCAGCGATCGTATATATTTCGTTCGCTGCATCTGGATGAAGAATTGCGAAAATCTGGCAAACAGCCTGAATGAGTCTCTAAGACCAACGCCCGACAGCATCTACGGGGTTCTCTCGCTCACCACAAGCTGTGATGCAAAGCATTATAACGTGCGAATTTACATCCGTACCAATTTTGATGATTTTATTTAGGGTGAGTCAGGGAAGTTTGATTACGTCAAAAATAACTGACTGCGATGAATCGTGAATAGTTGTAATTCTTGCCCAGAAACTTGTTCAAGAATCGTAACCATTTGCTCTGGGCGCAGTAGTGTTCCGTCGTTCTGACAGCTTCCGATGTATCGCAGAGTTGCTCTGTGTGCGGTTGACTCGATCAATTGCAGCTCAAATAAGCGATCGCGCACATCTAACGGATAGGTTTTACCCTTTTTCGTCGTCTGCTCTAACCAAATTTCCGATTTCGCTAAAGTTTCGTCGATCCAGGTTTGCCAATCTGCTTCGGTTTCAGATTCGATTTCGATTCGATATTCTGCTTTTTGTAAGAGAACGGCGGCAGCGGGTTGCTGTGGGTCAACTTCTCCGATCGAATAGATTGGAATTTCTGCGGGAAGTTCGGCACTGAGTCGATCGCGGAATTCTTCGATATCCATCGATCGAGTTAATTCAAAATCGACAATTTCCCCGGAGCTACTGACCCCAAGCGGTAACGCACTAGCAGGAACAATTCGGGGCGAGGGATGAAATCCACCTGTAAATGTGATTGGAATTGAAGCGCGACGAACAGCACGATCGAACAGTCGCATGATGTCTAGATGGCTTAACAATGCCATTTCACCTTCTTTACCCATTCGTACCCGTAAGCGTTGTGCCCGTGTCTGATCTGCCTGGAAATGTCCTGTAAACTCAGGAATTTCAGGCGGTGCGATCACAATATTGTGACCGAAATCAACGCCACAAACGCCACAGTGAGAACAGCCTTCAAACGAACAATCAGGCACGATCGCGGCTTCGAGTGCCTTTTGCAAATCTTCCTTCAGCCATTTCTTATCGATCCCAGTATCCAAATGATCCCAAGGTAATGGCGCATCAAGCGAAATCGATTCATTTGCCTCGAAAATATTCCATTCACCATTTTCGACTTGGCGATATTTCCAAGTTACTCCCGCTTCCTCGATCGCTTGTGTCCACGCACCAAATGCTTTCTCTAAACTTTCCCACCAAGAATCCATTCCCGCGCCAAGTTCCCAAGCCCGTTGAACCACAGGCGCTAAACGTCGATCGCCTCTTCCAACAAAATCTTCCATTGCCGAAATCCGCGTATCGGTGAAATTAATTTTCACGCCTTTTATCGATCGAAAAGCGTCTCTCAAAAGTGCCTGTTTCCGCTTAAATTCGCTAGTCGAAACCGAGTGCCACTGGAACGGCGTATGCGGCTTTGGTGTGAAATTGGAAATGGTCACATTGAAATCTAACCGTCTGCGTCCTTGTTTCGTGCATTCCCGACGCAACCAGCGAATCGTGTCTGCAATTCCCAACACATCCGGATCAGTTTCACCGGGAAGCCCAATCATGAAGTACAGCTTGATCTTGTCCCATCCCTGCTCGAAAGCGGTTTTCACGCCTCGTAGCAGTTCTTCATTCGTTAGCCCTTTGTTGATAATGTCCCGCATCCGTTGGGTTCCAGCTTCGGGCGCGAACGTAATACCTGTTTGACGAGTGCCACCGATGATATTGGCGATATTCTCATCAAAGCGATCGACTCTCTGACTAGGCAAGGAAAGCGAAATATTTTCACCCTTCAGGCGATTCTTAATCTCGACTCCAACCGCAGGTAAAGCAAGATAATCCGAACAACTGAGCGACAGCAGCGAAAATTCGTTGTATCCGGTCGCTCTCATGCCTTCCTCGATCGCATCGACAACTTGATCCGGTTCGACATCACGCGCGGGACGAGTCAACATTCCCGGTTGGCAGAATCGACAGCCTCTCGTACAACCGCGACGAATCTCGATCGTTAATCGATCGTGAACGGTTTGCACATACGGAACAAGCCCGATCGAATATGCAGGAATCGGAGTTGCCACCCGTCTAAGAATCCGTTTGGGCACATCTGGGCGATTCGGGTGAACTGAACCATCTGGAGCCATATCGTAAAATCTGGGCACATAAACGCCTGGAACTTGAGCCAAATCAAGCAAAAGTTCTTCGCGACTCAATCCTGCGGCTTTACCTTCTTCGATTACTAATCCAATTTCGGGCAAAAGTTCTTCACCGTCTCCTAGCGCCACAAAATCGAAGAAATCAGCATATGGCTCAGGGTTCGAGGTTGCGGTTTGTCCGCCTGCAAAAATCAGGGGATCATTCTCCGATCGAGCTTTCCAAGTCAGCGGAATTCCAGCGAGATCAAGCATCTCAAGAATATTGGTCGCTCCCAGTTCGTAGCTCAAGCTGAATCCGAGAATATCGAAATCCGTCAATGGACGACGAGACTCAACCGCAAATAAGGGCGTTTTCGTTTCTCGGAGTTTTGCGGCGAGATCAGGAGCAGGGAGATAGGCTCGATCGCATAACTGTCGAGGCTGGGTATTGAGAATGCTATAGAGAATAATGTGACCGAGGTTTGAGGCTCCCACTTCGTAGATTTCGGGATACGTCAACACCCATCGCACCGGCGCATCAGTCCAAGGCTTGTGAACGGCTCCAAGTTCATTTCCAAGATACCGAGCCGGACGCAGAATATCAGTATTTAAGAGCGATTCAACTGCAATTGTCACGGTTCACCTTGCCTTTCTTCAGCGCGATCGATTTTCCAGTATAGCGACCGATGGCGAAATGAAAAGCAAGGTGAATCAATCCATTCAAGCGGTTGCCAGTTCAAATGCGGATAGACTCTCGAAAATCTCGAATACTCGATCGAGTTGTGTTAGTTCAAATACGATGCGGATCGAGACCGAGACACAACAGAGGCTTAACCGCTTTCCGTTCGCTTGTGCCAGATTCAAAGTCGAAACTAGAGCCATCAATCCCGCACTATCTAAGGATTCAACTTGGCTCATATCGATTAAGAGAGCGCTATTTTGTTCGGAAAGAATTGCTGTGTGAAATTGGCGTTGGAAGTCTGTAGCGGTTGCCGCGTTGAGAAAACCGCATGGGCGAATGATGGTAACTTGTGGACGAACGAGCAAACTCTGCATAACTTTCGATCTCAAACAAATTTTCTGGTGGACGCTCTGACGATAACTGCCCTGACTTGAGAACGACTAGGGCAGGTTCGCGGTTTCGCAGAAACTTTATTCGAGATAGCCGCTTGTTTAAATTTTTCGGTAAGTAGTTTCACTAATATGTGTGCAAATATACATAATTTCAGAAGTGTAAATCTGGTGAAAGCTTTATAGCACCGTTCAGTCAGCTTTTATTGTTTGTAGCATTAAACACTCTTATCTCTATTCTCGAATACCTCTGGACGCGCCTGCCAAATTTGCTGAATGAACTCGTGTAAATGGCGATGAGACAGCGGATTTCGCTCCTTCGATTCAGCGCCCAATCGAGCTAGAACAGGCAACACTTCGACATCGATCGCTTCTCTAAACAAAACGGCAGGACACATCAGATCAGACCCGTCCTGAAGATCTTGCAGGGTTAATCGATCGCCCTCTGACCAATCTCCCTCCGAAGTCACAAGTGCGATCGGGCGAACCCAACAGAGCCGCCTCGATGCCACAAACTGCACCACCTCAGCATAGAGACGAGCGCCCTCATGTTCGAGGAAAACGATTTGGGAAGAGTGAAACTGCTGAAAATCGGCAGCCATAGACTTTATGAAGGTTTGATCAAAGCATTTTCTAATTCTAAAATTTGGGTGCGGTAACCTGCTACTGTCTCATCTGATTGATCGATTTCCGGGGCTTTAGATAGAATGACAATATCGCGCATCGTGAAGAAACGCTAAGACACGAGTGCAATCATTCTTTTCTGCCCGGATTGTGGACTGAGTTCCACAGATCACGATCGAAATCATTAAAATCAATGGGGTGGAAAACCCCGAAATTGTCCCCTAATCGCTAACGGAGAGGATAGAACTGTGTCTGTTGAAACTATTGAAAAGCGTTCAACAACCCGAAAACTTGCGCCACGCTATCGAGTCCTATTACATAACGACGACTACAACACAATGGAGTATGTTGTTCAGGCGTTGATGGAAACGGTTCCAAGTCTGACTCAACCCCAAGCCGTCAATATCATGATGGAAACGCATAATAGTGGCGTGGGTCTGGTAATTACTTGCGCTCAAGAACACGCTGAGTTTTATAGCGAAACGCTGAAAATGAAGGGTTTGGATAGTACGATCGAGCCTGACGAATAACCCCCCGAAATCTGCTTGAAATTTAATTTTGCTGCAATTTCCCGTCGCCCAACTCCCCTCCGGATTGGGCTATTTGTTTTGATGCTATTTTTCATGTGGCTGCCGCTGAAGATCTCGATCGAATGGGCAGTTAGTGTTTTTTATGGCGTGAATGATGCGGCTCAAAACTTAGCTTCAATTCTGACGCTGATTGTTCTGTATATCGAATTTCTCATCCTTGTCAGGATTTGGGGGCGATTTGTTTATCGTGAACCCCTGTTTAAGGTCTATGGATTGAGACAGCCACGCCTAAGTTCTCGGAATTTTTTACAAGGATTAGCGATCGGGCTTGGTAGCTTAATGTTGATGTTTGCACTTCAAGGCGTTCTGGGTTGGGTGCAATGGCAAATTCCTGGAAGTACGTTTCCTCGAATCGCTTTAGAAGGTGGTGTCATGGCGATCGCGATTGGATTCGCTGAAGAATTGCTGTTTCGAGGCTGGTTATTGAATGAACTCGATCGAGATTATTCTCCTCAGATTTCACTTGTAGTTAGCAGTCTCATTTATGCAGCTTTGCATGGAATTCGACCGCAGTTTTTTGCGCTGGTCATTTTGGGATTGATCTTAGTGTGGGCAAAACGAGCCACACGAGGGCGATTGGGATTATCGATCGGCTTTCATGCGGGAGTTGTTTGGGGGTATTACCTCGTAAACGTGGGGCAACTCGTGACATTTACAAATCGAGTTCCATCCTGGGTTACGGGGATTGATCGCAATCCGTTGGCGGGGATCATGGGAATTTTAGCGCTCAGTACGATCGCGTTTTTTATGCGATCGACGGCATTGCAAAATAGAAGCACTGAGTTGAGGCATTGAGATGAAGCGCGATCAAGTCTTGGCGACGTTGAAAGAACATGAGGCGACTTTGAGAAAAATGGGAGTGCGATCGCTTGCTATTTTCGGATCAGTGGCACGAGATGAAGCCCGTCCAGATAGTGATGTCGATCTCTTAGTCGAACTAGAGCCGCCCTTAACGTTTGATTTGTATATGGATGTCAAGTTTTATCTTGAAGATCATCTGGGGACAAAAGTTGATTTAGTCACCCGTACAGGACTGCGATCGCAAATTCGTGAGAATGTTGAACGTGAAGCGATCTATGTCACGTAGTGTCCGCGAAAAGTATCCAGAAGTGGACTGGCGAAAAATAGCAGGATTACGAGCATTACTCACGCCTACTTCCAGGCTGATGATGAAGTGATTTGGACAGTTATTCAACAAAGAATTCAACCCCTCCAAATTCAAATCGAGAATTTGTTAGCGCAGGAATTTGATGAACAATAGAAGAGGCGAGTTATTAGAGAAGAATGGGACAGTACGATCGCTTAATTCTGATGGCAGAAGATGAACTGACGCAATACAGTACGGATGCCCGAAAAATCGAAAAATTGCGGCAAAAGATTGGATTATCCGTTTCAGCGACAGAACAAAAACAAGTCAAAGAGCAACTTTTAGCCGAGATGCCGACTGATCCGATTAATAAACTGATTGCAGACCAGCGGCAAACCGTCGCGCTCCCATTTTGGGGAATTGCGGGACTGGGACTGCTGTTTGGAATTTCGATGTCGCAGCCATTAGATTTTATCGCCACGATCGCAGGAGGCGCGATCGCATTTCAAGTGCAAAAAATCGGCTGGCGACTTCAGGCGAAACGGCTCGTTCTCCAAACGTTAGAAGACATTGAAGAACGAGTGAAGAAACCAAATTAATGCGAGATTGAGAACTCCAAACTCAAATCGGAGTTCTCAAAACACTGGACAAATTCGCATCGGTTTGATACTGTAAATATCTACGGGCGATTAACTCAGCGGTAGAGTGCATCCTTGACAGGGATGAAGCCACAAGTTCGAACCTTGTATCGCCCATTCAATCTAGATCTTCTCAAACCACCAGGTGTGGAGCGCGAAGACGAAGAATAGAATTCCGCCAATTAATGTGACGGTGCGCTCTGAAATTCGAGACGCGATCAGGCGACCTCCGAAGACCGCGATCGCAGAACAAATCGCATGACCCAAAATTGATCCGACTGTCACCCCGATCGCATTATTTGAAGCAGCAAGAACCATCGTATTAATCTGAGTCCGATCGCCCCATTCCGCGATAAATGTCAGCGTAAAGGCTTCTAAGGAAATCGCAAACGGTGTCTTCCTGCGAAGATTTGCCTCCGCTTGAGAAACAGCTTCGAGGGCTTCTCGTTCCGCATCAGAAGTACAGGCTGCACTTGTCACTAACGATTTTTCACGACATTCGATCGGCATTTTGCTGGCATCGTAGAGCATCTTAAAGCCGAATCCGACAAATAAAACGATCGTGCCGTAGTGAATGACTGTTTTTGGGAGAAATGTGGCAAAGTGACCAACCACAACAGAAATCAGGGTCATCGCTGCGAGAGCGAGAATCGAGCCAAGAAAGACATATCGACGAGAATGGCGCATTGCCAGACACATTGCGATGAAGAAGGTTTTATCGCCTAGCTCTGACACGGTGATCAGTAACAAACCTGCTGTAAATGCTGTTAACATCTGCTCTCCTCAGATCGGTGTAGGGATGAACCGAGTGAGCTTGATGCAAGAGGGATAAAAGACTCCACCAAGCTCACGTCAATTCGTGAACTTCGTGAAAGTCTCGCTTACAAAGAGATCTGTCTTTGTCGCTTGAACCAGGCTCATCGCCAGTATGTTGATTCAAGCGGGCTGAACGAGTCAGCAGCTACTCCCCTTCAAACTGGATTCATCATACCAGAGAAAGAGAGAATCTACGATCGCTCTTTTGCCAATTTCTTCTTTGCTTCCTGCCAAAATTGTTCAAGTTCTTCGATGGAATATTCGGATAAGGGTCGATCGACCACATTTTCCATTTGCACTAATCGCTGAATAAATCGATCGTTGGTTCCTTGAAGCGCTTCCACTGGATCAAGATCCGCCCATCTCGCTAAATTAATCACCGTAAACAATAAATCTCCAAGTTCGGCTTGTTGATTCTCTTTACTTTCGTGTTGAAGTGCATGTTGAAATTCAGCTAATTCTTCGTGGAACTTGTCCCAAACACCGTCGATCGAGTCCCATTCAAAACCCGCTTTCGCCGCTTTCTGAGAAATTTTCATTCCAGCCATTAACGGAGGCAGCGATCGAGCATATTTTTTCAATTTGTCGCTTAACTTCGGTTCTTCACCATTTTCGGTTGCTTTGATTTTTTCCCAATTCTGAA
>JADEXW010000289.1 GCA_015206935.1 Pseudanabaenaceae cyanobacterium LEGE 13415
CTCCGGTATCGGTCAGAATTTGTCGGATTTGATTGATCAAACTCGGCTGTGAGAATTGGCGACTCGAAAGATTAACGCTAATCGTTAGCGGGGGTTCTGGCGAAAATTCATCTTGCCAGCGTTTCAACTGACGGCAGGCTTCGCGTAACACCCATTGTCCAAGTGGAATGATCAATCCGGTTTCTTCCGCGATCGGCACAAATTTCGCAGGTGAGATAATTCCTTGCTCCGGATGTTGCCATCGGACTAAGGCTTCAAAGCCCATAATTCGTCCGGTTGCTAGCGCTACGATCGGTTGATAGTACAGTTCAAAATCTTGCCGCTCAACGGCTCTTCGCAAGTCGTTTTCTAACTGCATCAATGCCACAACATGCGTGTGCATATCGGTGTCAAAGACTTCGTGACATGCTTTTCCTTGAGCTTTGGCGCGATACATGGCAATGTCAGCACCTCGGAGCAAATCTTCAGGTCGATCGAAGTCAGTTGAAGACAGCGTGATCCCAATACTGGCAGAAGTAAATACTTCATGACCATTTAGATTAAATGGAGTCGCAAGCGCTTGCTGGACTCGTTCTGCCACTTTGGTCGCATCATTATCGCTCTGAATATTTTCAAGCAAGATCGTGAACTCATCGCCGCCGAGCCTTGCCACCGTATCGTTTTTACTGAGACACGCTTCTAATCGACGTGCGATCGCAATGAGGAGCTGATCTCCGATCATGTGTCCCAAGCTATCGTTGATCACTTTGAAACGATCGAGATCCAGGAACAATAGTGCAAATCGGTAAGCTGGCTCATCGTTCGCACGCGCTACAGTTTGGCTCAATCGCTCCATAAATAGTAAGCGGTTTGGTAAGCCAGTCAGTGAATCGTGGAAGGCATTGCGACGGAGTTGTTCTTCAACGATTTTGCGCTCGGTCACTTCTCGCATCACAGACACAAAATGGGTGACGTGCCCTTGTTCATTGCGAATCGGCACCATGTTCACATCCACCCAAAAATGCGAACCGTTCTTGCGATAGAGAATCACTTCCGCGCGAACAGGTTCAAACGCACTCAAAGTCGATCGAATTCGAGCGATTTCCGCGATTGATGTCTTCTCACCCAGAAGAACTAGGGCAGTTTTGCCGATCGCTTCGCCTGAAGAGTATCCAGTAGTGCGCGAAAACGCATCGTTGACATAGATAATTCTCAGACTGAGCGGGTCTTCAATTGCGTCTTCAGTCTGCGAAATCATCACGATCTCATTCGCATTGACCACCACCGATTCGAGCAGGCGCAGGTATTCTTCCAACCATTTGCGCTCAGTAATGTCTTTGACTGTGATTAGCGTTCCGGTTGCTTCTCCAGTCGCATCACAAAGCAAAGTCGCATTCACCTCCGCCCAGAACTTTCGTCCATCCTTGCGGCGGAGTTGTCCTTCTTTCCAGCCGTAAAAAGGTTGGTCTTCTTGGGAAGTCCCTTGGAAGTCGAACCATCCCTCGATCGCATGAAAAAAATGATGTGCGGGCTTCCCAACCATTTCGCCCACGGAGCAGCCTACCAGTTTGGCAAGCCGCGAGTTGACGTATAGCACCTGGTCTTGCAAATCTGTGATCACAACACCATCGTTGAGATTTTCGACAACGGTTTGCAGTAGCCATTCGGATTCTTTCATCAGGGTGGATGCAGGATTAGGGTCTACTGCCGGATTTGGCGAATGAGAGGTCTCCAGATTGATCGACTTTGCCATGCCTGCTACCTTGGGAAAATGACGCAATAGAAAGGTATCTGGGACAGAGTGCCTCTCTGATGGGGGTGAATGAACTCGTTCACGCGAAATCAGTGAAAAACGATCGCGACTTTTTGGATGAAAAAGTGCGGTGTGACTGGTTCATTCTGCCCATGATCGTGTATTTGAGAACGTCATTTATGCGTTAAAGACCACGGTGTGATCTCGATCGCAAGTTGATGTGCAAAGTTCTGTGGCAGACTGTGATCTGCGTTCGGTAAGATGACCAATTTAGCGTTCGGTATTTCATTTGCGTAGGTTTCACTGTGCCAAAGCGGAATCGTTTCATCTTGGTCGCCTGTAATGACTAGCGTGGGAACGGTGAGGCGATGAATCTCTTTTTCTACAGTGTCGATCGCGTCTTCGGGTCGGAGTCGATCGACGAGAAACGATCGAGCAGCAGGTTGCGTTGTTAGTTCGCGTCGCATCCAGGAAATTTGTGCGATCGTTTTTTCTTGTCCAAAGAGTCCCGCGATCGGTTTAATCAATTCCAAGCCCCAATCGATCGCAGGCGTTTCCCACAGAATCGGGCGCAGATGATCATATCGTCCTGCAAAACCATCATCTCGAATGCCCGCTGGAGCCGCGAGAATTAGCCCTCTCAAAGAATCGGGATATTGGAGTGCATAAGCCGCAGACACCCAACCCCCAAAAGAGTGCCCCAGTAGATAAAAAGAATCTAATTGCAACGCTTCAACGACTTGCCGCAAAAAAGCAACTTCTTTCGCAATGTCATATCGAATCATCGGACGGGCAGATTGTCCGAATCCAAGCAAATCCAATCCAATACAGCGAAAGTTCGATTTGAGTTGATTCATCAGAGGCAACCAGCAAGAGGCTTCTCCCATAAATCCATGCAGCATTATTATCGGTGTTCCTTCTCCCATTTCGAGATAAGCTGCGGCAACGGTGTTTAAGCTATCGAAATCAAGCTGGACTTGGATGATGTTTTTCATACCGATCGAGTCACTTCAGCTTCTAATTTAACTCTTCTCGCTATCCATCCCCACTCGCCATGCGGCTACCGTGTATACACAAGTCTCCTGCGCTGCGGTCAGTCGCGCCCCCTAAATTGCGCTGCGGTCAGTCGCGCCCCCTAAATCCCCCAGAATGGGGGATTTAGGGGGCATTAGCCGATTCAACCGCAGCGCAGGAGACTTGTGTATACACGGTAGTCCGCCATGCGGTGGGGTAGTTCACCGAATCTTGGTACGATCAATAAGCTGTAATCGGAACGTTCAATGGTGCTGAAACGGTTTGTGATTGAGATGGGAATGGGTGTAGATCAACATGGACAAGATCCAACGGTCGCAGCATCTAGAGCAGTGAGAAATGCGATCGCTCATAATGCTTTACCCGGAATTTGGGAAGTGGCAAAGCTGGATCATCCGAATGAGATGGTGATCGAAGTTCAAATTGCAGTCCCACATCCTGAGCAAGTTCGAGCCGAAGAAGTGCTACAAGTTTTACCGTTTGGGCAAAAAACACTCAAAGTTCAATCCGGTGGAATGATTGTCCAAGGAAGAGCGATCGAGGAATTCAACGACAAAAATGATGAGATGTATGTCGCGGTTGCATCCGTTACTGTATTTGTTGAACAGCCGGAATGATGAATCAAGGTTGGGTTTATGTTGATCGGATCAGTCAATCTGGTATCACACTGTTAGAGTACTATGCTCAACGGTATCAGCATTCGACTAGAGCGGAATGGCTCGATCGCATTCAATCGGGTACGATTTTGATTGATAACATTGCAAACACTGATCCAGATACACTACTGCGACGCGGACAGATATTGAACTATCATCGCGCTCCTTGGATTGAACCAGAGGTTTCTTTTGAGATAGCAACATTGTACGAAGATGATCAGCTATTGATTCTAGACAAACCTTCTGGATTGCCTGTATTACCAGGTGGAGGCTTTCTTGAGAATACGTTGTGGGGATGGCTTAGACGAGAATATAAAACGCCTCCCATTCCGATTCATCGATTAGGACGTGGAACATCGGGAGTGATTGTTATGGCAAAGACTGAGGAAGCGAAGTCGAAGTTATCGCAAGCACTGAGAAACCGACAGTTGCAAAAACGCTATCGTGCCCTTGCGGTTGGAATTCCAGGACTCGATCGATTCACAATCAATGCTCGAATCGGCAAAGTTGCTTATCCGCAGTTGGGCTATCTCTATGCAGCGACAGACAGTGGAAAAGAAGCAGTAAGTCACTGTGTTGTTTTGGAGCGCGATCGATTGCTAAATGCAACTTTGCTAGAAATCACCATTCCAACAGGTAGACCGCATCAAATCCGGATTCATCTTGCCTTTGCAGGCTATCCACTTTGGGGTGATCCGCTTTATGGTGTAGGCGGGATTCCCATCAATCAAAGTTCAATTCCAAGCGATTGTGGTTATCTGCTGCACAGCTATGAAGTAAGCTTAAACCATCCTACTCAAGAACAACCGCTCAGGGTTCAAGCTCCGCCACCAGAACGATTGCGACATCGATAAACGTTTCCGAATATCGCTCAAATTTGGATAGTCAACTGATAGTCAAAAGGTGTCTAAAGATATCCAAAAGTACCCAATCGATCGCCCAAAAAGAAGCCCCCAAATTTCGTGGGTTCTTTGAAAGCCTTAATTTATCTAGGTTTTCTGGGACGGAGAGAGAGGGATTCGAACCCTCGGTAAGTTGCCCTACACAGCATTTCCAGTGCTGCGCCTTAAACCGCTCGGCCATCTCTCCAAGATGACAGCAACTTTTACAAGTCACAGGATTTATATCATATCAGAACTTAGTACAATCTGAATCTTTTTTATCTAGAACGATCGCAAATTACTTGAAACCAAGATGGAATCAGGATGATTTAGATTCTGTGTTGGCTGCACCATTTTGCGGTATGAATAATGAGTCATACCCTCAGTTGACTATATGAGTTGGAATCGTCGCCACGTTCTTTCGCTTGCGGACTTCACCCCTGCGGAATATGATACCGTTCTACAGACCGCAAGTAGTTTTCGGGAAGTCTTGACGCGCCGCACCAAGAAAGTGCCCACGCTACAAGGGCAAGTGGTTGCGAATCTGTTTTTTGAACCTTCGACACGGACTCGAAGTAGTTTTGAGCTTGCCGCAAAGCGTTTATCTGCGGATACCTTGAACTTTGCAGCGAGTACCTCTTCGATTACGAAAGGGGAAACCATTCTCGATACGGCAAAAACGTATTTGGCAATGGGAACGGACATGATGGTGATTCGGCATAAAGAAGCCGGGGTGCCACAAGCGATCGCAGATGAGATGGATCGATTAGATGTCAAAGTTGGCGTTCTGAATGCAGGAGATGGACAGCATGAACATCCTTCTCAGGCATTGTTGGATTTGTTCACGATTTGTTCATTGATGGATGTGGAGCAACCTCGATCGACATTATTGAAAGGGAAAAAAATCGCGATCGTGGGGGACATTCTGCATTCGAGAGTGGCTCGATCGAATATTTGGAGTTTGACGGCAAGTGGCGCAGAAGTGCATTTGGCTGCACCTCCAACCTTGTTACCGAAAGAGTTTGCTGCATTTGTAAAAGAGAGTGATCCCAGTATTTCTCGCCAGTTGTTTATTCATTGGACATTGGAACCTGCATTAATTGATGCGGATTTTGTAATGACGCTGCGATTGCAGAAAGAACGGATGACGAGTCATTTGCTACCAAGTTTGCGCGAGTATCATCAACAATTTGGCATTACGCGCGATCGACTAAAACTCTGTCAGCCTGATGTGAGAGTGTTACATCCGGGCCCGGTGAATCGGGGTGTCGAAATTAGCTCGGATTTGATGGATGATCCCGTTCTCAGCTTGATTTCTCAACAAGTCACGAGCGGGGTCGCGGTGCGGATGGCGCTATTGTACTTAATGGGAGGCGGCAAAGTCGGATAATCCTATGCGTGTAATTGGCTTAATGAGCGGAACCTCGATCGATGGAATTGATGCAGCATTGGTCGAAATTTCTGGATCTACTGATGATTTACAGGCGACTTTAATTGCAGGCGAAACATATTCGTATCCTGCGGAATTGCGCGATCGTATTCTCTCAATTTGTAGTGGGGGAGCGCTGTCAATTCAAGAACTAGCAGAACTGGATGACGAGATTGCAGAACAGTTCGCACAAGCTGCTCTCCGAATTCAAGCCAATCAAACGCCTGCGGTTCTAATTGGATCGCATGGACAGACGGTGTTTCATCGTCCGCCTTCGAGTCAATTGGGCTACAGTTTGCAGCTTGGACGGGGAGCGACGATCGCAGATCGAACCAAAATTGCAACGATTAGTAACTTCAGAGCCGCCGATATCGCGATCGGGGGACAAGGTGCGCCATTAGTGCCGCCAATTGATGCGGCATTGCTAAGACACCCAATCGAACATCGCTGCGTGCAGAATATTGGTGGAATTGGCAATGTAACTTATTTACCACCCGTCAAATCGGGTTTATCGATTCGAGGATGGGACACGGGACCTGGCAATATGCTAATTGATTTAGCAGTCGCGCGATTCTCGGATCAACAGTACGATCGCAACGGGGCTTGGGCAGCCAGTGGAACACCGAATCAGGCATTGGTCGATCGATGGTTGCAACAAGACTTTTTTCAACAGCCGCCTCCGAAATCGACCGGACGAGAACAGTTTGGATCTGAGTATCTAGAAACCTGTTTAAGAGATGCGATCGATCTTTGTCCTGCGGATATTTTGGCGACATTAACGGAATTTACAGCGGCTTCGATCGCTCACAGCTACAAGACCTTTTTGCCACAATTGCCCGATCGTATTCTCCTCTGTGGCGGAGGCAGTCGAAATACTTATCTCAAATCTCGAATTCAAGCGTTATTGCCCGATAGTTCTGTAATTACCACCGATGAAGCGGGATTGAATGCGGACTTTAAGGAAGCGATCGCATTTGCAATCCTCGCATATTGGCGATATCGCGAGATTCCTGGTAATCTCCCGGAGGTCACAGGCGCACCAAAGCCGGTACTTTTAGGGGAAATCTACCACGTAGGGTAAAAGATCCGCGTGGTAGCATGG
>JADEXW010000999.1 GCA_015206935.1 Pseudanabaenaceae cyanobacterium LEGE 13415
CGATTATGTTAATGTGCTTCGGATTGAGGAGTTGTGCGTTAGGTTGTTTGGGACGGTGCCTCCAACGAGTATCAGCCCTTATCTTAGAAAGATAGGTATACTTGGCGACGGTCTGCGCTTTGACCAGCAATTCGTCCGGACTAAGCTCTCAAGCGGACGCTATCTTTTTGATTATACTAATAGCTCGGAAACCGAGCATTACCGCCAACTTCTGCTAAAAGTAGCGGAGAAAGTCGATTTCGACGATCTGTCAGAAGCAGCGGAAAAGGGATATTCCGCGCTTGAGCACCTTGAGGGGAGCTACGCATTTTTTATTGGTGGGGTTTGCTCGACCCGGCCCGCATTGCCCTTTAACGCCAGTACACCCCCCTTTGTGATGCACTATAGGACGAAGAAAGTGTGCATCGAATGGGACATGGATCCCAACTTTCTTATGTCCATGTCTGCGATCTCACGAATGGGCCGAAAGAACCGATACATTGTTTACTGCCTGGTCAGAACTGTTGAGAAGGGGGAACGGGGCAAGCCTTGCCAAGTCACCGCAAGCCCACTCCTAGTCGCCCAGCCCACAAAATACGTGCATAAAACACCTGCAATTGCTTACCAGAAGCAATACGAGGCATGGGTGCGAAACGGCAGTATTTCCATTTAGGAACTTTGCCAGCGCCCTGGGCTGATAGACCGCCTTTCGGGATAGTATCCAGACATCCAGCCTACTCGAAACGAGACTGATCCTCCGCGCAGCGCAGATGTTGTGCTGACACTCAACGCTTGACTACGATCACACCGCAGGGCATAGAACAAAAAGAGAACATTGTGGACGGATTGCGCCAAGCCTACCCAACCAAGAAGTTTTATGCGTTCCATCATGGGACAAGCTTGAGGGTACACCGTGGCAGCTCTGACCAGACGAAAAGTCTCAATTCAATATCGGAAGCTAGAGAACTTCGATAACAAGTTTGGTAGCATGAGTTTACAGGATGCAGTTTCTGCCGCCCTTAAAGTACGTAACTCCAAAGGAATAATTGGGGATGATCCTGAATCTCGCCTTTGCACTGAAGATAGCGACTACGGGACTACTGTCCTGAATTTCTACGATGACGCAAATGTCCACTTGTTTGGCGAAATAGTTCGCTTTGAGCCAGGCGCAGATTTACCGCTGCTACATACAAAGACTGTTGGAAAAGCTTACAACCTAACTCAGGCGAAAGCTCCTGATGGCCATGAGGCGGTGCGCGGCGTCTTATAC
>JADEXW010001000.1 GCA_015206935.1 Pseudanabaenaceae cyanobacterium LEGE 13415
CCTTCATCCTTAATCTGTTTAATCGCCGCATCCGATATTCTCAGATTCATCTTCAGCGCGATCGCTTTGACAATATCACCCCGATCGATCACACCCGCAACTGCTCCTGCTGGCGATAACACCGTCACGCGCGGCAAATTCTGATTCTCTAATAACTGGATGATTTCTACGATCGAAGTTGCTTCCTGCACAGTCGGGATCTCAGCCAACGGATGCACAATATCCAACAGCATTTTCGTTTCCCATTCGCTGCGCTCAATCCGTTGAAGATCCTCAACATTCACAACCCCGCGATACCGCCCATTCGATGCCGCATAGTAAATTGGCGCACGAACATCACTAATCAAATAATCATCTGCAAACTTCCGCAGTGGCATTCCTGCATCCAGCACCCGAAAATCACGAGTCATCGCATCTTCAGCCTTCACCTTCAGCATCGCTTCCTGAAGTTCAGTAATCCGATCGTAAGCACTCGCATTCTGCACGACGAACCATCCAATCACCGCGCCCCACAATCCGCCCCCATACGGCAAACCGAGCGATCGTGTCACACCAAACACATCTGCCAGTCCCCAAACGATCGCCACCGTTCCCAAGAATCGTCCAACCTGCGCTGCCGTCCGAATCCCTTTAATCTGACTTCCAGTGAGTTTCCAGACGATCGCTTTTAGCACCTGTCCCCCATCCAGTGGCAGACCCGGAATCATATTAAACAGCGTCAGCACTAAGTTAATCGCTGCCAAGTCCCGCAACAGCACATTCAGCGGCATCTCTGTATCTGGCGTGAATCCGGTAATCAGACTCAGCAACAGAAACAGCACAAAACTAACGGCTGGGCCTGCGATCGCAACTTGAAATGCTTTTCCAGGGGTTTTCGGCTCTTGAGCGATCGCGGCAATTCCACCAAAGAAGAACAGTGTGATCGATTGCACTCGAATGCCTTGAACTTTGGCGACTAGACTATGCCCCAATTCGTGTAATAGCACTGAAGCAAACAGCAAGAGTGCCATTGCAAATCCTGTTCCCCAGGCCAC
Source organism: Pseudanabaenaceae cyanobacterium LEGE 13415 (assembly GCA_015206935.1). Classification (GTDB taxonomy): domain Bacteria; phylum Cyanobacteriota; class Cyanobacteriia; order Leptolyngbyales; family Leptolyngbyaceae; genus Leptolyngbya. The sequence goes on from JADEXW010001000.1 coordinate 1,035, forward strand.
TGGAGAACCCCAATCGGGATAGCGAATTTGCCAGCGCAGCGCGTTACTCAGCGTGACAATCACGAGGATAAAAAACCAGGACGGGTCAATAAGCAACGGAATGCCAAAGAGTGACCCAACTCGCCAACCGGATTGCATGAATGGTTTTCCAAAAGCATCTATATCCAGGATAAGAGATGAGAAGAATGTAGCGTGGGTGAAATAACCC
>JADEXW010000290.1 GCA_015206935.1 Pseudanabaenaceae cyanobacterium LEGE 13415
GAGCAGTCGCCATTTTTACGTTCAATTTTGATGAGATCCCATTCCATCGATTTGAAGTTCAATTTTGTAGCAAAAAGGAGAAGGAAATTGATGCTCTAAATGAGCCAATGTAGTTGACGGGAGACAGATAAATTGTTAAATCCTCGCGTGCAGCCTCTTTAACTTCATTGGAAAATAGTTTTCCTTGCTTGAAATCTTCGACGATTTCAGTGATTTGCCCAGAATAGGGTCTTTGTAACGCCATAGCTGCAACCTCCCACGATTGCAGCGCTTCTAATACTTGAAACCGCTGATATCTGCCTCGCGCACTCTCGATGATTTCATCAAGATAAACTTGAGACTGATCTTTCTCACCCGCTATGCTTCGTATCGATTGAATTTGTGAACTAAAATTCAAGGCGTTCAGATCTTCTTCAGGCTGTGGAGAAGCACGTAAAATTTCGAGAGCAATGCGTTGATCGATCGCACGAGGATCTTGCAGAGTTAGTTTATCTTGAACTTCTTGCACCAGGGCTGTATACACCGTTTCTAAGCGATTTTCTTCGGAACGGATTGAAGACTGATAATAATCCAGCGTCGATTGGGATTGTTTTAACTCAGATTGAAGACCATAGATCCTTGTTCCGATTCTTTCAGACTTAGCTCTTTTATGTTTTAAGTCCTCTTTATCTTGAAACATCCGTTCGAGTAGATTTGCTTGACTCGCAACCTTAAGCTCTTCATCAAGGACTGTCTTTGCCTGATGTGCGATCGAGAGTTCTCGCTGACTTCGTTGAATTGCTTTCTGTAACTGTTGTATCTGCTCTGGGCGGGCAACCCACTGCCGCTGCCCCCAGTCGCAACTCAATTCGATCTCGTCATCTTCAATAACTGAGGCAGAACTGTCTTCAGCCTGATCTGTTAAATGACTGTGCGCTTGAGTAATTGTCTCATTAACGTAATCGACCCAGGCTTGTGCACCTCGCTGGTAAGCAATTCGACGCGCTGAATGTCCCGCTCCAACGACCGCCATTGCCTCATCCCAATTTTTGCTTTCTCGGTATACATCCTGTGCGATCGCTAAATCAGAATGAGTTTCGTCGGTCTGGTCGGGCGACTGATTGTAATATCTTTGCTGGCGTTTCTTGGAAATCTGCGGCAAGCCGTAGCCCTGTTGCTGTAGCAATAGTAGCTGTAGCTGAAATCTAGCATTTTCCATAAGGCGGTTAGTGTACGCTGATGCCTCAGCGACTCCATGACTTTGAACTAATGAATCTGCTTGATCTCCGCAAGCAACGACTCTAAAAACCTCATCATTGGACAACTCATCATCAAATGCTGCTTGAGCGATCGCCAGATCTTCCTGTTCCGAAGAACTGGCACCCTCCCCATAAAAGGTGTATTGATTGTAGAGATTGCTCCAGCGCTGAACTTGCTCATACCACTGTGTCGTCTCATCATCTAGCACCGATACTGTAGGGGTTTCTAATTCAAGTGAAAGTTGCTCAAAGTAAGTGCCAAGTTGTCGATCGACTTCTTCAATTCCTTGTCGAACTCCCTCAATTCTTTGTCGAACTCCCTCTGTTGTTCTTGGTTCTCTACAACTTTGTTCAAAGCGCTCACTAAATTCTCCAACCGCTCCTGCAATTGCGTTGATGGCTTCTTGTTCAGAGTATCCTTCAATTGCTTCAAAAAGCTCTTCAAACTCTGCTGTAAATTCTGCTGATTCTTCTCTAAAGTCGTTATTCTCTCTGGCAAAGGTTGAAGGGACGAAATTAATTCCCCAAATTGCTGTTTCAGCGACTTCTGTTCTTGAGTCAAGTCCACGATCGCTTGAGTCAGAATTGTCATTTGCTGCACAATTTGCTGTTGATTGCGCCGAAGTTCGAGATTGTCCACAAACTGCTGCGCTGATTCTTGCATCATCTCTTTCGGGTTCATAATCAATTCCTTTGTGTTTCTGTAAACCTTGGAAAGTGTAAGCTCGCCCAAGCTGTGTTCCACTGAATTTCTGTCCGCTTAGACTGTAAGAGATACCCCACTGCTGCTTTTCCGTTAAGCTCACTCTTACCTCTACTCCCCGCTCTTGTAATTGCTCAACCAGTTCAGGCATTGTTAACTCATCTTGGCTTAACTGACTGACGATCGTTTGCAGCGCTAATCGAATTGGCGGTTCTGGAGGATTTGCTCGAATTCCTTGTGTATATTGTTGATACTGCTTCTCAAACTTACGAACTTCACCCGTTGTGGGAGCGCGATCTAACTGTTCATAGCTAGAAACAACAGGTTGCAATTCGTAAGTGCGTTCCAGATCACGGATCAGATCCTCTGATCGTCGATAATCGTTGCTATCTGAGACTGCTTTACCGTCAGGAATCGCTACCCGCGATGCCACAATATGAACATGATCGTGTTCTTCATCAGTGTGACGGACGATAACGTACTGCGAGTTGTCAAATTCCATTCCTCGCATATAACTTGCCGCGATCGCCCGCCACTGCTCATCTGTACGACGCTCCTCGGCAGAGACGGACAACATCGCGTGATAGACTGCTACATCTAATCGAGGGTTCAATCGACAGATCGCTTCAAACTCAGACGCAAGCTCATTGATCGACTCGCCCAGCATATTGCCGCCGAGAAACTGTGCGCCCTCCTTCTCAAGAACGTATCGTAAACAGTTGCGAAAGCTACGACCTTTCTCTTGCTTGCCGATCATTTTTCTTCAAAGATTATAAAGTAAACTCATCTGAGTCAGGTTCTTCCGCTTCTTCTAAAGGCTCTTCTTCTAAACGAGCAGCGATCGCGCTCATCCCGATTCGTTTCAGTTCTGCTTTGAGGTCTTGAAGTGTGGAAAACCAGTTTTGAATCTGCTCATTCTTTAGAGTTTGAGACTGTCTTACCGCAGCAGAGAATAATTGGTCTATCTGTGCCAAACTCATACTCATTCTTTGAAGAGTTTGATAAGTCTCCAAATTAATTACAGGAACTGATTGAGGCTGCGATCGTTTAATCAAAAGATGACGAAGATAGGTACTTAGCGGAACAGGTCTAGCTCGTTCTTCCAAAGCTTTGCGTTGAGCAGGAGTAAATTTAATGCCAACAAACTCTGTATGCGGATCGAGAGCTTTTTTGCGCTTTGCCATAGTTCTTCCACCTAAATTGTTTAACGCTGACATGGCTTGCTGTAATTTTATTTGGAACGAGTGTACTGATGTAAGGTGAAGCCGAATCGGTACAAAACGTTATGAAGTAGTCAATGAATAATGCGATCGCGGAACGCTTGCTCGTGCTTCTTTAACTTCATGAAACCAAGATAAGATCAAGTCGCTTTGTCCCCCCGCAGCGATCGAATTTCACCATATTGTCTACAGTGTCGAACAAGTCGTCGAGTTTCGCCTGAACTTTCTAATTCTTCCAAATTACCAACCAAAATAAAGAGTTCTTCTGCCCGACTCACTGCTGTATTAAGCAGGTTAGAACGACGATTTATATAGTTAAGAAAATCACGGTCGCATTGGAAGGGCGACAAGATAATCACTGGTTTTTCGCCACCCTGAAAGTCGTGAACAGTGCCGATACTGTAATACGAAAAGTCCCGCCACCGTTCGCGTAACTGCGATCGCAGAGCAGAAGCCTGATGAAAAAATGGCGATAACACTCCAATTTCATCCGCAGTGTAACCCTGTCCGAGTAGGTCATCGACAATCATTTTAATTGCTTGGATTTCCTGAGAATTGACCCGGTTTTGAATTACGCCTTGAACTGGATAGGCAATCAAATTCGGACCTAATGCGGATGGACGATCGCTCGTGAGAATATTTAGCCCATCTGGATAATTTGGACTACAAAAAGAAATGATCGAAGGAACAGAGCGATAGTGGTTTCTTAGTACGATCGCTTTTCCCAAATCTCCGCTTTCGCCAGAAGCTCCAGCAGCACGATGGAATGCTGTGGCAGAGTCTTTTGCAGTTGGTGCATACCGCTCATAATCTTGGAAACTTAACCCTCGATCCAGAAACGATTGCTTGCAGTATTCCTGAACCGTATCTGGACACAAATTGATGATTGGTTCGATCTGTTTCGGATCGCCAAGCACAACCGCTTGCCAAGCGCGAGCAAGCAGAGGAAGCGCCTGATGTAAAGGAGTTGCACCTGCTTCGTCTAGGATCGCTAAACTGATCAGATCTGGCTTCAGAGGAAGGAGTGTGGCAAGAGATTGCAATGTCGAGCTTAGGACTGGAAAAACTAGACTTAATCGAGTGAAGAATCGCTCCGCATTTAGCCGAATCTCACCCAGAGCTTCTTCATTACCAATAAGAGCGCCTTCGTAAATTCGTAGCGTAGTAACGATTTCGTCACGGCGCAATAACGCTTCTTGCTGTAAAAACTCCCATGATCTCTGGAAGAGTTGCACCTGAAGGTCATGGTGTTCTTGATAGAAGCGGTCGTAAAAATCATCGGATGGATATTGCCCGAAGCGCTCCTGTACGATTCGACGGTTCCCTTCTAAAGCCGTAAGAATTTCACGCTTATCTTCAATCTCTTGCTCATTCTTAGCCTTCTGATCCTGCACCGCTTGCCAGCGCTCAAAAGCATCGATTAATCGCGCAACTTCTAATCGCGCCGATTCAAGTTGTTCACGATTTAGCGGCACAGTAAAGCGAAATCTGTCAAAACTTTGAGTGTGCAAACAACTCGCGAAAACTCGATGAGCCAATCGCTGAAAGACAGTCTGATCACTTACGACACCAAGCCAGTCGGTAGCCCGCTTGCCCCAGGGATCGTCCTCACAGGGCAATTCTTTCCAGGCTTGCTCCAGATACTTCTGAATTTCCTCGTAAGCAGCGTGAGGAAAGTCGCTGAAATCGTTCAGGTGAGCATATTGATTCTGCAAAATCTCTACATTAGCGATCGACTGCTCCAGAGTTTCAATTTCGCTATTTAGGGACGAAAGCAACTCTCGGTCATGTTGTTTCTTGTCTTGAAGCTCGTGATTTTGTTGCACTGCTTGATTTAGCTGTGATTCTAGATCAAGAATGATTTGCTTCGCTTGAGCATGAAGTTCTACATCGTAGGGAATAGATTGTAAATGCTCGATCGCGCTTCTAAGTTTGGGTAAGCACTCTTCTCGAATGACTTTTTGCTTTCCGCCAGGTAAGTAGAAGAGCGGAGAAGAAATTTTTGTATTAAGGCGACCCGTAAATTTGTCGATCGCGCTATTGGTCGTAGCAGCGAAAGTACATAAATTATTGAGATCAACATCATTATGAATTTGGGCGTGGGCACGTTTCCAAATTTGTTGAGCGATCAGATTAAAGCTTAACTCCGTTTTTCCTGATCCGGGTCCGCCCAAAACAGTGGTAAGTCGATTATCTTCACTATGCTTAAGTGCTGCTGCTTGATAAGAGTCTGGAATAATTCCTGGAGCGGCAGCCCAAAAAATGAAATCCTCGCGTGGCGGTTCGGGGACACCAAACAAATACTCTGTAACAGGATGACCCGGTTCGTACCAGACGGGCAGATCTGGCTGATTAAGAGATTGTTCAAGAATGCAGAGATCTTCCCTGAGAAGAGTGTTGTAAGATTTTAGATTCAAGCGCACAAGGTACGGAGAGCGTCTGACAGAGCAGCCTCTGTTGTCGGGTAAATCAACTTGTAGAATGAAGTCTCGGATTGATGGAAAAGGACGTTTGAAAGCATCTTGCAGAAATCGGTGAATTCCTTCGGTGACAATCAGAGACTCAACTTCAGGCTCTTGCAGTCCGAAATACTCAATCAGGTTTGGTGCTATGGGTAGAATCTGAAACTCTTGGGACAGATCCCAGCCAGTACCTCGGTAGTTGCCCTGGAAGATTGAGGAAATATCCAATACAAAAGCAGGATAAAACAAGTGTTTCTGGTCTTGACCTTTCCCTTTAACTCTTTGGACAACTGGGAATGCCAATGCAAAATTGCCTTCGTTGCGATCGCTATTAGAGTACTGCTGACACCGCTGTTTTAGAGAAGTAAACAGTGGAGGCAGTAGCATTAGCTTATTTTCAACAATCTGGACTCCTTGATCAAAAATTCGTTGATATGTTTTTTGTCCGCGCTCGATTTCTACGCGAACTAAATCGTCGAGGCGGAGATACTCTCGTTGCGCCGCAAGCAGAATAGGCAACTTTTCCGTTGGCAACATAAAAGCAGTGTGAAGGATGAAGTGCGTGGAGCGTGTTGAACACATCCTAGAAGCAACAATTATTCTTCGACCACTATTGCCTTTGAGTTGTTACATTTTTTTAGGAAAAAATCTAAGCCTCCGCCTTGGCGAGCAGCGTTTCTATCTCTGTTAATAGCTCCTGTAACCGTTTCTGCGAGTCGGGATTCTCCCAAATTTTCACCCTCTTGGCTTTCTGATAAACTGCGTCAAATTGCTGCTTCAGAGGAGACTGAGAGGGTTGCTCGGATTTAGTTTGCAGCGTTTTGAGATGATCTTTGATCTGATTGAGAGACCACTCTTCTGCGATAGCCCGCTTGAGAATTTTTTTACGAGTCTGTACAACCTTAATCCGAGCGATTTCCTTTGCTTTGGTGTATGCGATCTGACCCTTCCTAATCGTCTCCAAAACGTCTTCAGGCAAATTCAAAAGGGGAAGTCGATTTTTTACAAAAGATTGCCAAGTCATCAACCCTAGCTGGGCAAATAATGTCTCGACTTTTTCTAACTCAGAGTTGGGCATAACGTTATGCCCAGAATCATCAGACTCGCGCTCTGATAAGTGTTTCAACCGATAAAGCAGCGAAGGAGTCTCTTGAATGCTCAGATCGAGTTGCAGAGCAAGAAGG
>JADEXW010001001.1 GCA_015206935.1 Pseudanabaenaceae cyanobacterium LEGE 13415
ATGCTGATTTTCGCAAAGCTTCAATGAGTAGCTATACTTCACCCAGTGGATCGGCTCCCACTTCGATCAACATTGATTAAGTGAATTGAGCAACTGGTACTCATCTTACTGTGTACGCATCAGTTGTTTGCGCCTCGGTTGGAGCGGATTGCGCCCCCTAAATCCCCCAAATTTGGGGGACTTTGAAGGTGGAAAGCACTCTGGAATTCTAGAAATTCTTCTAGCTCAAAGTCCCCCATTCTGGGGGATTTAGGGGGCTTTAGCCGCTCTAAACGAAGCCCAGGAACTATAGATGCACACTGGAGAAGTGGAATTTAGTAGACAAAGAAACTATCAGAATCAAGACATAGCACATCAAAACATCTATCGCACAACTGTCTCTGCAACCGTCGATCGAACAATCGGCGGCTCTAAAGCAATCGAATGTTCCACTTTCAAAAACACTCGACCATCCGAAGCAAATTGTGTCTTTACTGCTGCATTGGGTTGAAGCTCGATCGCACGATTTTGCGGTTCTGTTGTTGCAATAAACTGAACTTGATCAGAAGGAAGCATATTGGCTTGCACAACATTCGATTGCCAAGCTTCAATCGATCGACCATCAGGAAGGGCTTGATGCAAATTCATTTCTGTTTGCCATTGTCCATCTTTAATCTGAATTTGACGCTGTGCTAAAACAGAACGAATTGGTTGATTATTCAACACACTTGATGTTGAATTCACTTGCAACGATCGCACGGCTTGTACAGTCAAATTCGTTTGATTCGGTAAATTCGAGAAACCAGATAACGCATATTCTCCTGGTTTTGTCGATCGAACTTCCATTGTGATTTCAATTTTGGGCTTTGGCATTAACAATGTAATTTGATCGCGCAACTCACAGCCTGTGATGCCAGTCAGCATAACTGTTCCTAGGAGTAACTGCACTCCGAAAAGTTTTCGTGTATCTCTCATTACAAGTACCCTGGTGACTCCAAGTTAAATCCCAACAAAACTCAAGTTATTGTTGCAACTCAGGTGATCTTACAGGTAAAACTCGGCACATTTTAGGCAGTTTCGCGGAAAAAGATAAAAAATTGTCCGCAAAAATACGATAAAAAACATCGTTTCTGATGTAAATATATTTAAGGCTAAAAAACCTGTTGTGTTCCATCGCTTGATCCATCTCTAGAATCGCAAGTTACTAATATCAATTCACGATTTTTTCACCATCTTGTGGTTAAACTCACTGATGTAAAT
>JADEXW010000031.1 GCA_015206935.1 Pseudanabaenaceae cyanobacterium LEGE 13415
TACTAATACTGAGTTTCTGCCGGGATACACCACGTTTGATATTCGTACTCGCATTCCTTTGAGTCGTCAGCTAATCTTAAATGCTGGGATTGAGAATGTTTTCGATCGACGATACGAACTCTTCCCTGGATTTCCTGACGGTGGGCGAACTTTTCAAGCGGGTCTAAACTATCAATTTTAAGGAGAGCGAGATCATGGGTGAATTTCAGCGATTCGTTACACCGCTCAACCAAACTGAAATCGAGCCACTACCGACAGGTGGACAGATTGAGTATGAGTACTTTCCGACCTCGATCGAGGTGACTGCTCCATTGCTTTATTCTCTGTTTCAGCAGCATTGGCAATCAGTCGGAGTCGGTCATGTCGTCGATGGCAGTGTACTAGAACTAGAATTCACCCAGGCTCCTAAGCTCTGTAAACTCTATGATGGTTACTTAACTGTCTTAACCGAAGGATGGCATTTACATCTCTGCTTAGAACCACATTTAGGCGGACCTGAAAATAAAACCCCGACAGCACTACAGGAGAAGCGATTAGTCAGTCGAGCCGCATTCTACCGACGATTTAATGATCAAAATAAACCTCGCAGTTGGGGAATTCAATTCTGGAACGGTGCAGGCGAGAGAATGATGAATTTATTTCTGCCCAATCCGTTTGTGGGAAACAACGAAGATTTGCTTCCCGAACATAAGCCGAATCTAGCAAAATTAGCCCTGTATGAGGAATTGCGGGAAATTTATGTGCTAGGAACGAAAGAAATTCCATTCGATCGTAATCCGCTCAAATGTGCTTACATCTCAGTTTGTCGATCGACACGCTGTAATCCTCAGCAAAATTGGCAACCTGTCTATAATGCGATCAAAGAAGCTGTGACCGAAGCAAATTTAGACATTGAGGTAGCACAATCCGGTTGTTTAGAAGTGTGCAAGTTAGGAACCGTTGTGTTTTATTCGGGCGATCGTACCTGGTACACTCGCGTTACGCCTGAACTCGCGAAGCAAATTGTTCAAACTCATGTGATTGAGGGAGAGCGAGTCACTAGCCATCAATATCCCCCAGTGAAATGAAACGAGCTTTGATTTGGTTGTTTGTGAGTACGATCGCGCTCTGTGTGGCTTGCAGAGCGCCGATTCAAAATAGCAGTACAAATCCAGCTTGCATCAAAGCTTACGATCCACAGGCTGATTACTTTCCTCAAAAGGTTCAGATTCAATACGCGAAAGGATTTCAGGTCGAATATCACAAGCACTACAAAGTGATTACAGTGCGTAGTCCCTGGCGAGATGCGAAAGTCCAATTTCGATATGCGCTAGTCCAATGCGGTACTCCGATTCCTAAAGGATTTGATGCGAAAGAAGTAATTCAAATTCCAGTCCAAAAAATTGCGGTAATGTCTACAACTCATTTGGGACATTTAGAAGTTTTAGGCTTACTAGATCAGTTAGTTGCTATCAGTGATACCAAAATTGCTTACGGCGAGGAGATTCAAAAACGAGTCCAAAATCAACAAGTTCAAGATATTGGTAGCAATTCAAATGTGAACGTTGAGAAGCTACTCGAACTCTCACCAGAGTTGATCACAACTTACGGAACAGGAAATGCGGCAACAGATTCTTATCCCAAATTGCAGGAAGCTGGATTAAAAGTTGCAATCAACGCTGAGTACATGGAGCTTTCACCACTTGGACAAACAGAGTGGATGAAATTTACGGCTTTGTTTTTTAATGCTGAATCGAAAGTAAATGGAGTATTCAGTGACATTGTTAAACAGTATCAGCAAGTTGCAGAGTTAGCGAAAAGAGCAAAGATGCAACCGACAGTACTCACAGGATTTAATCGGAATGGAACCTGGTATGTTGCAGGGGGCAAAAGCCATATCGCGCAGATGCTCAAAGATGCGGGAGCAAGTTATCTCTGGAAAGATGACCCCACTTCGGGAAGTACACCTTTGAGCTTTGAAGCAGTTTACGATCGCGCAATCAACGCCGAGTTTTGGATCGGGGGTAGCTTATCCTGGCATCGCCTGCAAGATGTCAAACAGAGTGACGATCGCTATCAATCTCTCAAATCACTTCAATCGGGCAAAGTCTATAACAATAACGCCCGTCTCAATCAAAATAACGGAAATGACTACTGGCAAAGCGGTATCATTCGCCCTCATATCGTTCTTTCTGACTTAGTAAAAATCTTTCATCCTGAACTGTTACCGAATCATCAATTGACTTACTACAAACGGCTTCGATGAAAAAGCTCTTACTGCCGCTCTCAGGATTATTTTTACTATTAGCTGGATTATTTGTTCTTAGTCTAGCAATGGGTTCGGTCACAATTCCGCTCTGGGATGTTTGGGCAAGTCTAACTGGAGGAATTCCCCAAAAACCGACGAGTACAACGATTATTTGGCAGTTTCGACTTCCGAAAGCGATCGCTGCGACTTTAACTGGAGCCGCTTTGTCAGTCAGTGGATTGCAAATACAAACGCTCTTTCAAAACCCTCTTGCTGGACCTTATGTGTTAGGGGTGAGTTCTGGAGCAAGTTTAGGCGTTGCGCTTTTAGTTCTAGCGACGAATGTAACCGGGATTTCATTGTCGTTCGGAACATTTAGCACTGCGATCGCAGCTTGTCTCGGAGCCGCCAGCGTTATGATTCTCGTTGTCTTAGTTTCCCGCCTCGTCACCAATTCAGTCAGTCTTTTAGTCTTGGGGCTTCTCTTTGGATACATTACTAATGCAGTTGTGAGCTTACTAATCTACTTCAGCAATCCTCAGCAGATTCAAACTTATCTCACTTGGACGTTTGGCAGCTTTGGAAATGTGACTTGGAGCCAGATTCCAATTTTTGCGATCGCGGTTCTCATCGGATTAAGCGTCTCTATCATTTTATCTCGATCGCTGAATCTCTTACTACTCGGTGAAAGCCAAGCTCGGACTTTGGGACTATCACTCTCTAGAGTGCGATTGCTCATTATCGTCAATGTTTCGCTGCTGGCGGGGATTGTGACGGCATTTTGTGGACCGATCGCCTTTCTGGGAGTCGCTGTACCTCATCTCGGACGAAGCTTGCTTAGAAGTACAGATCATCGCGTTCTGATGCCGATTGTTTTGCTATTAGGGTCTTGTTTAGCGTTGTTTGCGGATTGGGTCGCTCAAACGCCTGGAAATCAAATCGTATTGCCATTGAATTCCGTAACTGCCCTAGTCGGTGCGCCGGTCATCGTCTGGATCATTTTGCGGCGACGCTCTACAATGCGAAATTAGAACGCTTACTCCGCGCTCAATCAAGGGCATTGTCACCCCCGAATTTTACAAGCAATGGTCGAGCAAGCGGCTTCAAAATCAAACGGTGCGATCGTTGCTCGATTGTGTTATCCTTCGAGGGATTGTCGGTTCTGATGGGGATCAGCCATCAGAGGTAAGGGGGAAAGTCCGGTGCAAATCCGGCGCTGTCCCGCAACTGTGTTGAGATTTGAGGATCTCTGAGTCAGGATGCCCGCCGATGTTGCTAACTTGTTGTATTTCATCTGCGAGGTATGGATGATGGTTATTTCAGCTTTCCTGTGGATTTTTGATGCTCAATCTCTGCGGTTGAGGCTGTAGCGTTCTGATTTGAATTCAGTGAGGCAGTCGTTTTCCGGCTGTAATAGAGTAATGCTTTGGACTGAGAGCAGTACTAATTTCGAGATGCAATTTTAGGACTAGGACGCTACAGCAATGATTCAAATTACGATAGTCAAAGTACTGTCAGAGCAAGCCAATGCACAATGATCTCTGGCAGATAACCGACACGCATTGGCAGCCTCGATTCATTCACTGCAATAGTTTGATGCTGGGGTATGTCGCTTGGAATGGCTACCTTCAGCAGGGGCAAGGATTGTTAGTCTGTGATGTGATTGATCCGATTCTTCCCACAATCAACTGGAGTACAGATTCGATCGCGTTCGATCAGTTTTTCCTTGCTCAAGCTAGAACTGCACCATACCTGCGATCGCTGAAGTTAGAATCCACCGTGATTGATGCAGTTGGACACGCGATCGTAACTTACGATCCAACTCAAGCGATCGTCCTACTGATTCACGGCAATCAAGAGCCAGAGATCAATCTGCTCCAGAACCTAGCAATTTCTCCCTCTGACTGTTACGACCAAGTACAGCGGCGTTGGGCAGAGTTTCAACCGAGTTTCACCCCACACAGGAGGCACTCATAGCCTGTCAGTTCTGAGCAAAAGTAACCGCTATCAAATGTCCATGCAAAATATCAGTCTGAATTTACCTCGTCCTCGTTGGAATGTCATTGCTTTTACACTGATATTGCATCTCGGTGCGCTACTCGCCTTGTCTCCAGCCTACTTTAGTTGGTCTGCTGTCGGAGTCGCGCTATTCCTACACTGGTTAACGATCGGCGTAGGAATTTCGCTAGGGTTCCATCGCTTGGCATCGCATCGCAGCTTTAAGACTCCCAAATGGTTTGAGTATTGTCTAATTTTGTGTGGCACACTTGCAGGTCAGGGAGCCGTCATTGGCTGGGTAGGCTATCATCGAATGCACCATCGCTTTGTTGATCGCACAGGCGACCCGCATGATTCAACTCAGGGATTTTGGTGGAGTCATATCAGTTGGCTCATGCACACCGTTCCGATGAAATCTGAGCTTCGCCGCTTTACGAAAGATATCGCTGACGATCGGTTTTATCAGTTTTGTCATCAGCACTATATTGCATTGCAGATTGTTCTTGCAGTTTTGCTATACAGCTTAGGTGGAATGCCTTTTGTCGTTTGGGGAATTTTTGCTCGGCTGTTTATTGGGTTTCATAGCACTTGCTTTGTGAACAGTGCTTGTCATCAGTTTGGCTATCGTAATGTTGAAACCAGCGATCGCTCAACGAATTGCTGGTGGGTTGCTATTTTAACTTTTGGTGAGGGGTGGCATAACAATCACCATGCGAGTCAAGCCTCAGCACGATTTGGTTGGCAGTGGTGGGAAATTGATCTCGTTTGGTGGATGATTCGAGGGTTTGAACAGCTAGGACTAGCAAAAAATGTCAAAGTAGGAAGCTCATGTCCTCAAGCTAGAAGGTAACAACAGCATGACTCAATCGACTTTATTTGTCTGTGTGCTTTGCCGCTTCTCCAACTCAGGATCGACATCTGACCCACCATCCGGTCAAGTTCTGTTTGATCAACTCAATGAAGCGATTTCGTCTTCTAACACTGCGATAGTACTTCAGCCTGTACGCTGTATGGCAGCCTGTCGTTCTGCTTGTGTTGCTGCGTTTGCTGCCCCCGGAAAACTCATCTTTATGCTCAGTAGTTTATCAGCAGGATCAGTTCCAGATTTACTACAATTTAGTGAACAGTATGCGAACTCTACAGGCGGCAAAGTTCCATACAAGGAAAGACCAGAAACAATCAAAACAAACCTCCATGCAGTCTTACCGCCACTGCTAAACGATCGAACTCAATAAAAAATCCCCTAATTGAAGGGGATTTTTAGACACCATGAACTTAAATCGTCTACCACAAATTGCCTAATACACTGCGATAGAAATCCACAATTCCTTCGCCGCTCAAGACTTCGATCAGCAGAATCGTGACGAATCCGATCATTGCAAAGCGACCGTTCCAGATTTCGGAGTTTGGCGTAAAGCCTTGCTCAATATTAATTGCTGCTTCAGTGTAGGGCTGATCGACTTTCTCTTTTACTTTTACGTCCTGCATTATCGTTACTCCTAAAGAATGCTTAAATAAATTGACTATAGTAATCCTAGAAAATGCAGCGACCCCTGACCTGTTAGCAGATTCACTAAAATTGCTGCGACAATTCCAACCATTGCTAATCGACCATTCCAAATCTCAGCACTTGGCGTAAATCCCCATTTCCATTGCTTGCTGTAGTGTCTATAGCTCAGACTTTCATCACGATCGACAATTTGCATAATTTCATCTCCATTTCACTTTGCCCAATAATTTACGATGTGAAAGGGCTATCTTCCTTCTTCCATTGGGCAGAAACAAACTGCATCATTTGGCAGAGAATTGATTTGGCAGAAAATTGAAAGAAACACAATCAGACTTAGATGATTGATCATCCCCTGGTTAGAAGTAAAAGTGAGCGAGTTGTCTTAGTCTGACTCATTAATCCTTACTTTATTTGAATTAGGGGAAAAGCTATGCCATTAGAAGATAAAAACATAACGACTAACGTTCAGCCTGAAAAGTCGCCACCTCCAGAAGGCATCGTAATGCCGAAACTTCCGCCTTCGTTTCCGCTCGTAGCTTTTCTGATTGTCGGAACAGCGCTAATTGTCTTTGCTTGCGTGTTCTACTATTACGAAGTGGCTCAGTAAGCCATCAAAGTTGGAGAAGTGCTTGAGAGAGCGATCGGAGCCAGGAAAATCCCGCAATCTGAGGTACTTCTAACCATTGGTTCCAAATCAAAGCACGATGAGCTTGCTGCGGGAGTTTCGTCCCTGTCAGGATTGTTTGATCTAGCAATGCTTCAGCGAAACCAGCTATATCAGACAGATTTGCTTTTGTTAAGTTCGATCGACAAAAGTTTGCTTGCGATACATTGCTTTGCTCCAAGTTTGCCAAAATCAGAAATGCTCTAGTGAAGTTTGCTTGAGCTAGGTTCGCTTGACTGAGATTTGCACGAATTAAGAATGTCTCACTCAAATCCGCACGATGTAGATTTGCTCCACTTAAATTCACGCCCATCAGCGATGCGCCTCGTAAATCTGCACAACTGAGATCTACCCCTTGCAAACAGGCTCCCCGCAGATGAACGCCCCGCAGATTTGTGCCTCGAAAATGCCGTTCACCGGATTGATACTGCTCTAAAAGTTCTGCTGCTGTCATACTAATTGTTTTAATCATCTCGACATAATTTATCAAATAGAATGAGTCTGAGCTATCCGAGTGAGGGGCATTTTGGAGTAGAAGAAATGATAAAGAAATTCGGGATTCTCGCCTGCGGTAGTTTGATATTGTCAAGCTTGGGAAGTTGGGCGATCGCACAGCAGCACGTTCATTCTACTCAAAACTCACAAGTTCAAACTCCAGAACAATGGATTGAACTTGGACAACGAGTGCATGGCGGATTTGGCTCTTACATTGCTTTGGGAATTCGGATTGGGTTAGATGCAGTGCAACAGTTAAATGCAAACCCTCGCGATCTGGATGTGACTTACTACAATGGCAAGATTGCGGGTTGCCCCTGTGTTGTCGATGGCATCATGATTGCAACCGTTGCAAGTCCAGGACAAAACTCATTGCGGGTAGCATCAGCTTCTAGCCCAGAAGGAACATTTGGGGTTGCTGAAATTCGACATCGTAAGACGGGTCAAGGATTGCGCTATACGATTCCAGCGATCGCGAAAACACAACTGGATCAATGGAATCAAAATACGACTGGACGACAACGATTTGATGCTGTGATGCAAGCATCTAGCATGTTCACAGTGGAAGCGATTCGCGAAAACAGTAAAAAGCCCTAGCTAGTTAGCTAAGGCTATCGCATCGGAGATTCATTCACTTTTTCTAGATAATGTTGCTGAAGACAACTGCCCAGAGAGCGCCTGCGGCTGCGATCGCAATTAAGGTATTTGTAAAGAAACGCCCTGCTTCTGGATTGAACCCAAGTGCATTATCATCCTGACCTGCCGTGAAGAACAATGACCAAGCTTGGTTGATGTTCAGTGCTTCTGATTGAGCATTAAAATCGGGGCGAAACACAACGGAGCCGAGCAGATACTTGTTCGGAAAATCGAAATCAGTTTTCATGGCATTTCTCCAAAATCGTAAAGTGAGTGCAAACTCGTCAACCCATTAGCCCAGCAACTGAAGGAGCCAGCTTAGTACGCCTTGCCCGCTTACCGCTTCTAAAATCAGTGCTGAAACAAAGCCAATCATTGCAAGCCGACCATTAAGCTTTTCAGCATACTCATTAAAGCCAAATTGCATAGCATTTCTCCAAAATCGTAAAGTGAGTGCAAACTCGTCAACCCATTAGCCCTGCAAGTGAAAAAGCCAGCTTAGTACGCCTTGCCCAGTTACCGCTTCTAAAATCAGTGCCGAAACAAAACCAATCATTGCAAGCCGACCATTGAGCTTCTCAGCATACTCATTGAAGCCAAATTGCTGAGTGCTATCGACATAGACCTGAGGTTCGATCGCAAAAACGTTTGCTTTTCCATCGCTATCGAGAACTTGACCATGAGCCATGATGTTTTCCTCTTTCTGAACCTTATGTAACGAAATATAACAGACTGTTAAGAAATTGGCAACATTTCGTTACAAATATTAGGGGCAACAAGGAAACTACCTAGCAGCGATCAAGGATTTCAGTCAGGTGCTTGCACTGAATCCAAGTCATGCCGATGCTTTATTCGATCGAGGAATGGCTTACTATCAATTAGACGGGGAGCAGCAAGCTTTAGCCGATTTGCAGCAATCAGCAGAATTGTTTCTCAATCAGAATCGCACAGTCTCCCATGCTCAAGTGATGAACATCATTCGACAAATGCAGCAGTCTCAGATTGCGCTTAGAGAAGTTGTCTAGTCCTACCGTTTTAGATTCATCGGATCGCTGAACGCAGGATTGGTAATGAATGTTTTATCTGTCAAGCTTTGTAAGAATGCTAGTAAATCCTGCTTCTCAGCTTCCGTAAGTTCAAATCCTGAAATGAAGTGACTTTTAAATGGATTATTGCGCCCCACTCCTGCAAATTCTCCACTGTGGATCGTGCGTCCGCCCACTCGATAATGTTCAATCACTTCCTCTAAAGTAGCAATACTACCATCGTGCATATAAGGAGCAGTTAAAGCGATGTTTCGCAGCGTCGGCGCTCTGAAGCGACCCATATCACTTAGTTGGCTCGTGATTTCGTACACACCAGTATTTCGAGGCGGAAACGCACCTTTATTATCGATGTTGTAAAGCCCTGTATTGTGGAAAGCAACTTCACTGAAAGCGAGTCGTTCATGTTTAGCTGAATCTGAGAAGTTAAATCCACCGTGACAGTGGAAGCATTCTAGACGTTCACTATGGAAGAGCTTTTCACCCCGTTTGGCAGAGTCAGAAATCGCTGTTTTATCACCTCCAAAACGATAGCGATCGTAAGGCGAGTTGAATGAAATCAAACTGCGCTCAAACGCAGCGATCGCTTTGACTAAGTTACTAATATTGATCCCATCTCTACCGAATGCCTTCGCAAATCGTTCTCGATAGTTTGGGTCTTGCCGGAGCAGAGCTAGAATTTGATCTTCTTTGCCAACCATCCCCAATTCGATCGGATGTTCACCAAACAGCGGCACGAGCGCCTGAGTTTCTAATCGAGTCATGAGCGGGTTTGCCCAAGTCAGCACCGAATTATAGGCAACGTTGGCAAGACTCATCGAATTGCGGGGATGCTTTTCTCCAGTTGCACCGACCGCGATCGCATTTCCATCACTAAAAGCACGTTTTTGGTCATGGCAGGAGGCGCAAGAATGCTGACCTGTAATCGAGAGCCGCTTTTCGTAGAAGAGATGTCGTCCGAGTTCTACCTTCTCAGCGCTCATCGGATTATCAGCAGGAACGACAGGCTTCGGCAGTCTAGCAGGTAAACTCCAATCATAAACAGGTGCAGCGAAAGCTTGATTAAGTGCGATCGCCATCACAACGGTTAAAGCTAAAACGACTACTCGTGCTAGTCTTCTACTGATCCGCACTGTTACTCTACCCGGAAAAACGTCTGTGTTGTTGCTGGTTTCTTCATAAAGGGTAGCCCAAGATTTGCCATGATGCCGACACAATCGCGATCGTTGGGTTCAGACATACAGCCCGGAGCCGTTTTCGCCTGATTTTGAGTGAGATTGGAATCCGTGACTAATCGCGCCAAATCTGCAACAACGACGTTTTTTGCAGGATCAAAGCGAGTGAATGTCACGGTTGCGCGATTTGGACTACTACACCGAGTCGGTTTGTCACTGTTTGCTTTCATTTCACAGCCCGCACTCCCAAGGTGAATTGGAAAGCCACCCGATGTTTCTTCATGCTTCGGCATCGCTGCATTCGGACTCTGCAAGTCAATTCGCACAAATTTGTAGCCAAACTGCCACTTCCACCACAATCCCGTGAGATTGAGCGGGGAAGGAGCAAGCGCCGAATCGTCGTGGTTTAGATTAAAAGGAATTCCCAACGTAAATTTCAAGCCTTTGTAGTTTCCTTTCGGAACAGTGCCGACAACGCGATCGCGCATCTCAGTTGTGCCGTTTACACAAGCCCCCGTCTTATTTTCAAAATCGAGCAGGGCTACCGTTTGATATTGCCACTTGCCATCCTGCTCCAGTGTGACGGGAACCGTTTTCCCTTGAGCATCGATCAGCGCCACGTCTGAAATATAAAACCGGAAGTCAGAGGCAGTTTGCGGAGTGGCAGGCTTACCTAAGCGGTAAGTTGAACCACAGGTAAAAGGTTGATTTTCGACTTTTGCTGCAAATCGTAGCGTAACAGGCTGAGTGGGAGCAGATTGGGCAACAGGCATTCCTGCTAGTAGCGAAACAATCGCGATCGTAGCTTTAATCGTAAACCTTATCGCTGTCATAGAGTCGCTCTCATCGGTGAATTGAAGATACCTTTAATCTGAAGCAGTCTTTCAGGCTTCGTCAAACGACAGAACGTCGAATGTTTTGATTGTAAAGAAAATCGATCAGAATTCGAGGCTAGGTCTTGAACCGAGATTAAGATTTGACAGGTTGTCTTTCGACAAATCTTGTCGATTGAAGCACTCTTGAAGCTTGAGCGTTAATCTTTGACATGGCACAATCTTTGTACCGTCGCCTAATCGTTTGTTTTGCAATTTTGTCACTGATGGTTCTGATGCCGATGAGAGCGGCGTGGGCATCTGATCAAAGTGATTCTGGCTTGTTCTCGCAAGGGGTACAAGCAACTCAAGCAGGTCATTATTCTGAGGCATTTGCCATCTTTACGCAGGTGATTCAGACAAATCCAACCGCTGCTGCTTATGCCAATCGCTGTCTCATCGAAGTGGAACTGTCTCAATATCAGGCGGCGATCGCAGATTGTTCTAAAGCAATTGAGCAACAGCCCGACCAGTTTGAGGCATGGATTAATCGCGGAATTGCTCATTACCGCATTGGCGAGTATCAGGCGGCGATCGCAGATGCAACAGTTCTGATTCAAAAGCAATCCCATGATCTAAGAGCTTATTTCAATCGCGGTCTAGCAGAAGCGGCTTTAGGGCAACCTCAGCAAGCAATCTCCGATTACAATCAGGCACTTGCGAATGCAAATCAGGTTGAGCCAGCAAGCTTGGCAGAAATCTACATTGATCGGGGATTAGCTCATTTTTCTATTACGGAACACACGAATGCGATCGCAGATTTTGATACTGCGGTTCGCCTTGATGCACAGAATGAACGAGCCTACTTCAATCGCGGCTGTGTCAAGGGGCAACAAGGAAACTATACGGCTGCGATTGAAAATTTCACTCAAGCCCTTGCCCTGAATCCGAGTCATGCAGATGCGTTGTTTGATCGAGGCATGGCGTACTATCAATCAAGTCACAAGCCGCAAGCGATCGCTGATTTACAGCAGGCAGCAGAGCTTTTTTTGAGGCAGAATCGTGCGATCGCTCATGCCCGAACGGTTGACTTGATTCAGCAAATGCAACAGTTTCAAGTCATCGAAACGAATTGGGGTTAAATCGCATTTCTCTATCTTTATTAAGAGGCTTAGACAGTCTTAGCACGATTCAATAAATGCGGTACTGTCTTTGAGGATTCAGTTTATGCAAGTATTTCGACCCTTGCGAAGCTATCTTGGATGGGTGATCGCGCTCATGTTTCTGTTCGTTCAGCCTAGCTTTGCTCAACCATTCAACTTGATTGCAGAAGTGAGCTTGGGGAACAAAGTGAAAGGAACAGTCGAGCAAGTTCAAGGTAAAACACAAGAAGCTGTGGGTAATTTGAGCGGCGACCGTGAAACGCAGATTCGAGGCAAGGTGAAACAAGCCGAGGGACAGATTCGGAGTGTTCCAGGAGGCGCAAATTCGGAAGCAGAGGTGATTGGCAAATCTCAGCAAGCTGAAAGTAATATTCGTCGCTATCAGTCCGATGAGCGCCAAACCTCAAATCCTATCGATGCAATTCAACACTAAATAGGATGTTATGCGATCGTCATTATCTGCGATCGCATAATTCATCAAGCATTAGACAAGTATTTAGCAAATTGTAGAGAACTTATAAAGCCTGATTCACAAGAACCAAGCTTCATTTGCTATCTTCAAATCTTGGTTACTTCCAGCCAGCCTCAGCCTTCTCTAGAACGTACATTGCAACCGATTGAATTTGATCTTCATTGAGTTTTGCCTTAAACGAGGGCATTGCACCTTTGCCGTTAGTAACTTGAGTAACGATCGCTTCGATCGAGTCTTTGCCGTATTGAGTCAGGGCTTCTTTTTTCAACGTTTTTGCTGCATTCACAGCGTTGCCACCGTTCATATGGCAAGCAGCACAGTTGGCATTAAAGACCTTTGCACCCGCTGCTGAGTCTGCGGCGAGAGCGGGAGGGCTAAACACAGTGATACCCAGCAAAATCGGTACAATCAGAGCAGCTAAGAGTGTTCTTGTCCAACGAATCAATATCATTGCAGTAATGGAGTGACTAAAGGCTAACTGCTTATATTGCCTCGGAGGATCTCCCTACGTCAAATGACGCACGGTCGAACTTGTTTACATTTCTCTATGCAGCATAGGCTAGTCTCTCACATTAACGCCCGATCTTTTTGCTGAAGTGTTTGGAAGCTTTGATCCTGGAAACTCCGGTAGGATCGCAAATTTGCCCACTCCGTTCGCTGCAATCGGATTAACCGTCGATTAAGATTTACGATCGCTAGTTTCTTAAACTCATTGACCTGATGCAGCAGTGACAAAATAACCTCAAGTTTTACAAGCTGTCTTTTGACAGGCACGATTTCCTCCCCAACGATAGATAATGGTGGTTCTGGTGTGAGTCAAATGATATCGATTCAAGCTAATCGGGTTGCATGGGCAACCTTATCTTTGTGTGCGAGTGTTCTGGTTCAGCATCAATCTGCCATTAGCGCAGAACGCGACTTTGAAGGAACCGCGCCATCCATTTCTCGACGCACAGAGCTAGAGCAACTGAGTACACAAGCTAAAGATTTACTCGCTCAAGCTCCGATCCAAATCATCAACAGTGAGATTCGATCGATTGCGACCGGATTCACGCTTAACTTACAGACAGCGAACGGAGAACCGCTTCAGGCAGTTTCTTCAAAATCTGGAAACACATTGACGATCGACATTGCCAACGCTCAAGTTCAACAGGCGCTGAATCGCCGAAATCCGGTCTCTGGAATTGCTTCGATCGAGATTATCAATCAAAGTGCGAATCAGGTGCGAATTACGATCGTCGGAATGAGTGGCATTCCAGAAGGAACAATCTCCTCCACACAACCCGGATTAACGATTGGAGTGGTTGCCGCAGAACCCGAAGAAGAAGTCGTTGTCACGGCAGAGAAGCGCCCCGAAAATCCGCAAAATGTCCCGATTAGCTTAACCACTCTGACTCGACAGCAGATTGAGGATGCGAACATCAACTCGGTGCGAAAGATCGCAACGCAAACGCCGAACTTGTTTACATCGGTCGGCGATCGCTCGTTTACCTTCCAAACGATTCGAGGCTTGGGCAACAGTAACTATTTGGTGCGAGATGCCATTAGCTTCTACTTAGATGATGTGCCGTATGAGAATATTCACCAGTACCTACCCGGTGAATTGTTCGACTTAGAGCGCGTAGAAGTACTGCGTGGTCCTCAAGGTACGCTGTACGGGCGGAGTAGTCAAGCAGGTGTGATTAATGTGATCAGCCGCCCACCCGCGAATAAGCCTGAATTTCAGATTGCGGGCGGGTATGGAAATGTGAATCAGCGACAGGCGTTCTTGTCGATCAGCGATGCTGTGATTCCGGATCAGTTAGCTTTTCGCTTGTCAGGTGCTTACAATGCACGGGATGGCTTTACGAGAAATGTCTTACTCGGTGAAAATGCGAACCCCCAGGAGTCCCTGTTCGGACGCGCCAATGTGCTGTGGACTCCTTCTAAAGACTGGACAGTCTCTTTCAACGTCAATGGCGGACGAAACAATGATGGAGATAATACCTTCGTTCCGATTACTCAAAGCAATCGGTTTGAGAGCCAAAGTAACATTCCTGGTTCACTTGATGTTTCGATCAATACGCAATCGCTGAAAATCGCCTATGAAGGGGCTGGGGTGAACGTCACATCGATTACGGCTCGGAATCAAACGCAGCTATCTTACACACAAGATACGGACTATACGCCAGATGATTTGCTGCGGAGCCGAGCGGATCTTCCCTCAACAATTTGGAGTCAAGAAATTCGCATCCAGTCGCCGAAGACAGCAGAGAGATTTCGCTGGTTAGTGGGAGGTTACTATCAGTCTCGATCGCTCGATTTGCTCCTCTCAACCGAAAACACGCCTCAAGTTGCAGCACTGGGCTTTCCGGTTGGAATCGATCGAACCGATGCCCGATTTAATCAAACCACGTATGCTGCATTCGGACAAGTCGAGTTTCAGCCGATTCAACCCCTTACCCTCACCGCAGGTCTACGATACGAAACTTCGCGAGAGCAGCTAAATCGCACCAGTTCATTTACTGATCCCGTTCTAGGTGAAACACCGACTGGGCTTGCTTTGACAAATTCTGTAGTAGACGGTGATATTCTCCTGCCTCGATTTGCAGCACAGTATCGCTTTAGTCCGAATATCATGGCTTACGCAAGTGCGGCACGCGGCTACAAACCTGGAAGCCAAAACTATGCCACGAATGATCCAGCAACGCTGCTTGTTCGTCCTGAGAAGCTTTGGAGCTATGAGGTTGGGGTGAAATCGAACTGGTTTGACAATCGCCTGAGCGCAAACCTAGCTGTGTTCTGGAGCAATGTCGATGATTATCAAATTCTGCTCCCAGATAGCACAGGACTGACCAATCTAATTGCGAATGGAGGTGTAAAGACAAATGGTATCGAGCTTGAAATCGTTGCTAAACCTGCAAAGGGTTTCGATTTGATTGCAGGATTTGGATACACGAATGCTCGATTCACCAACTACACAAACCCGTTTACTGGACAAAGCTTCAACGGCAACAAACTCACGTATGCGCCAGAATTCACATTCAATCTCGGCGCACAGTACCGCAGTCCTGATGGATTTTTCGGCAGAGTCGATTGGCAAGGCATTGGCACGTATTTCTTTAACGATTCCAATACGCTAAAGCAAGCACCCTTCTCGCTAATCAATGCTCGAATTGGCTATGAATGGAAAAACACAGGAATTTACTTCTTTGTCAACAATCTGTTCGATAAGCAGTACATCACGACTGCTTTCACTGGATTTTTTGCTGACTTAGCCTCTTATGGCGATCGACGAACGTTCGGGATTCAAGTGCGATCGACTTTCTAGAGTGCGATCGCACTTAACGGAGCATGAAGCAGTCGTTGTAATTCATGCACTTTTGGCAACTCGTCTCGACTAAACAAATCAAGGAGTTCCACGTTGAAGATTCCTATTCTGGAAACGCAAAAATTGACAGGAGGCTATGCTGATCGGACGATCGTACATGACGTTCATTTGACTTTACGAACAGGGGAATGGTTGAGCCTCGTCGGTGCAAATGGATCAGGAAAATCTACGCTGTTGCGATTGCTCAGTCGGATTCTTGCCCCTGCCGAGGGAATCGTTTTACTCGATGGCAAAGCGATTCATCAGCAATCTCCTCGAATCGTCGCTCAACAACTCTCGCTTTTGCCTCAACAGCAAACGATTCCAGAAGGACTGACTGTAGAGCAATTAGTTGCACTCGGACGCGCACCGCATCAAGCTTGGTGGCAGTGGGAACTCAGTTCAATTGATCGAGAAAAAGTAAGAACTGCGATCGCTCAAACTCAACTCCAAAACTTTGTCGATCGTTCGGTTGAAGAACTATCTGGTGGAGAACGACAACGCGCTTTTTTAGCATTGGCATTGGCGCAAGAACCGAAAGTTTTACTGCTAGATGAACCAACGACTTATCTCGATGTGCATTATCAATTAGAGCTATTAGAGTTACTCCGAAACCTAAATCAAGGGAATCAATTGACGATTATCACGGTGTTGCATGAGTTGAATTTAGCGGCTCGATATAGCGATCGCATTGCCTTATTGAAAGAGGGTTGTTTGACCGCGATTGATCAGCCTAGAAAGGTGTTAACGCCCGATCTGCTTGCTGAAGTGTTTGGAATTGAGGCTTTGATTCTGGAAACTCCAGTAGGATTGCAAATTTGCCCACTTCGTTCGCTGAAATCATGTTAATGGCAAAATCACCAGCAAACTACAGTGAGCGTTGTTTCTTCAACTTTCAGGTATGAGCTATCTTTTAGCAAGCATGATGATTTTGTTCAGCTTTTGCAACCCTTGGCTTAAGTCAATTTGTTAGCGATTCCCCAAGTTTTACAGGCTGTCTTTTGACAAGCGAGATTTTCTCCCTAACGCTGATGATGGTGGTTGTGGTGTGAGTTAAATGATATCAATTCAATCCCATTTTGCGTGGGCGACCTTATCTTTGTGTGCGAGTATTCTGGTTCAGCCTGAATCTGCGATTAGCGCAGAGCGCAATTCAGACGGAACCGCAGAATCCATTTCTCGAATCTCAGAAACAGAGCGCCCGAATACAAATGCAAAAGATTTGATAGTTCAGGCAAACACTCCGATTCAAATTATCAATAGTGACATTCGATCAACTGCGACCGGATTCACGCTCAATCTTCAAACCGCAAACGGAGAGCCGCTCCAGGCAGTCACGTCAGAATCTGGAAACACGTTGACGATCGACATTCAGAATGCTCAGATTCAACAAGCAATTGATCGACGAAATCCAGTTCTGGGCATTGCTTCGATCGAGATTATCAATCAGAGCGCAAATCAGGTACGCATTACGATCGTGGGAATCGATGGCGTTCCAACAGGAGCGATCGCAACCACACAAACCGGGTTTACGATCGGAGTCGTTGCCCCAGAGCCAGAAGAAGAAGTCGTTGTGACCGCACAAAAACGACCAGAACCTGCTCAGGACACACCGATTAGCCTAACAGTTATTGAGCGACAAACGCTTGAAGATGCACAGATTAACTCGCTTCAAGGCATCGCGAAC
>JADEXW010001002.1 GCA_015206935.1 Pseudanabaenaceae cyanobacterium LEGE 13415
AGCCGACATAGATTAATCGAGGTTGTAGCGTTTTTAATTGCTGGAGAAATTCAGGTTCATCTTCAGGCTTTAAATAACCATTCTGGGTTCCGATGATTGAAATTCCTGGAACTTGCTGCCGCCAATTTTCTGCCGCTGTATCCGCAACTCCGGGCGCACCTCCGAAGAAAAAGATCGACCAAGGTTCACCAAATTGAGCCGATCGCTCTAACAAATTCTGCGCCAGTTCAATTCCAGGAATTCGTTTGACTCGCTTCCCATGCAACCGCATATAGAACACGATTCCCGAACCATCAGGAATGACCAACTCTGCTTGATGAATAATATTTGCCAAAGCGGGAGTTTGCTCTGCCTGCATCGTCATTTCCGCATTCAGCGTAATCACATGACAACCGAGCCTCTGTTCAATTCGGTGAGTCAGCCAGCGATCGTAATCATTCACTAAGTGCATCGGCAGTCCCAGTACAGAAAAGGGCTGCAAAGATTCAGAGTAAGGAACGTGAGCCACAAGTTTCCCTCGGCAGATTCGGGATTGAATTGTATCAGGAAAGAACTAAATTATCGCGATGTACGACAGTTTCTTCTCCCTCGTATCCGAGAATTCCGGGAATTTCCTCAGATTGACGACCGCGAATTTGCTCAAGTTCTTCGCTGTTGTAGTTGACGATTCCCCGCGCGATTTCTTCTCCAGAGCGATCGCAGATTTTCACCGCGTTCTGACTATCGAATTCCCCTTCAACCTGAATAATTCCTGCCGCTAACAGCGATCGACCTGAATTGCGGATGGCTTTGACCGCTCCTTCATCGAGATACAGTTGCCCGACCGGAACTAATCCATGAGCAATCCAACGTTGTCGAGCATTGAACGGACGTGGTTGCGGTTCAAACTGTGTTCCAATCAATTCACCAGAAAGGATCTTGAGAAGATTGTGCGGCGATCGACCTTGAGTGATCACCGTTCTCACGCCTGCTCCAGTCGCAATTCGAGCCGCCTCAATCTTCGTGACCATTCCACCTGTGCCCCATTGCGTTCCAGAGCTTCCAGTTTGGACTTCTGAGAGTTCATCGAGATTTTTAACGATCGTAATCGGTTGGGCATCTGGATTACTTCTCGGATCAGCAGAATATAAGCGATCGACATCAGTAAGCAAAAACAGCCAATCCGCATCGACCACACTGGCAACCAAAGCCGAAAGCGTATCGTTATCACCAAACTTCAATTCATCAACTGAAACC
>JADEXW010001003.1 GCA_015206935.1 Pseudanabaenaceae cyanobacterium LEGE 13415
GAATGTCACGATTCAGGCAAGCGACTTTATCGAGATGAGCGGGTTATCCCCACGGACTCGCCTGCACAACAACATCGGAACGCAGACGACCTTAGACCCACGCGCCCCGGCTCGAATTGGTAACGCTGGAGATGTCACCATTTCTACACGGCGACTCTCGATGCGAGATGCCTCTTATATTTCTGGGCTGTCTTTTAGTAACGGTACGGGCGGCAATATCACTGTGAATGCTGACACTCTCGATATGAGCGGTGGAGTTGTAGGAGCGATTTGGGGGACGTATGGAACTGCGATTTCTAGTGTGGCTTACAATTCAGGCAATGCAGGTAACATTACCGTTAATACGCGATCGGGCAGCCTGCGAGATGGAGCCATTATCTCGACTACCAGCCTGAATCGGGGGAATGCAGGCAATGTCACGGTGAATGCGACGGAATCTTTCACACTATCTGGATTCTTTACAGCAGCCGGATTGCCCACAAATATTAGCTCTACCAAGGGTGTTCCTGCGACTTCTAGCCTTCGACGACAAGATTATTATCAAGCGATCGGCAATGCAGGCAGCGTCACGATCAACACAGATAATTTGACGATCGAGAATGGCGCAGCCGCTACTGTGACAAACTACGGAATCGGAGATGCAGGAGTGCTAAAAGTGAATGCAGGCTCAGTTCTACTGCGCGACCGGGCAAGTTTGGAAGCAAAAACGGCTCAGGGTGAAGGCGGTAACATTGTGGTGAATGCTGAAAATCTCCGATTGCTCCAGAACAGTTTCATTGCGACTGATGCAAATACGATCGGGAATGGTGGCAATATCACGATTAATGCGCCGATCATTCTTGGAACAAACAATAGCGATATTAACGCTAATGCAACTGGAGGACGCGGCGGTAATATTGAGATCACAACTCAAGGAATTATTGGTTTAGCATTCCGTGACACGCTCACACCCAGATTGAACAACACGAGCGACATTACGGCAAGCTCTGGAATTGGAATCAAGGGAAACGTTCAAGTAAACAATGTTGGAGTTGATCCGAATTCTGGTTTAGTAGAACTTTCGGAAACATTCAATGATGAGAGTCAGCAAGTGGCAGCGGGATGTATGCCGAATCAGACGAGTCGATTTGTAATCACTGGACGTGGAGGGATTCCTCAATCTCCGAACGATCGTACCGATGCGATTCGGGCTTGGTCTGATGTGCGTCCTCTTTCTATTCGATCTTCAAC
>JADEXW010001004.1 GCA_015206935.1 Pseudanabaenaceae cyanobacterium LEGE 13415
GCTTGAATCGTTTTTACCTGAGTCACACGCGCTTTCACTTGCATGACGGGACGCAAATCTAAAGCAGATTTCAAATGTTCGGCGGGATAAAGTCCATACAATAAAAGTCCGGTTCGTACCATGTCATAGTGCAAACTTGGATCAACGATCGTACCTGCTGAATTCGCCAAATGAAAGCGCG
The DNA here is from genome assembly GCA_015206935.1 of Pseudanabaenaceae cyanobacterium LEGE 13415. Taxonomy (GTDB): domain Bacteria; phylum Cyanobacteriota; class Cyanobacteriia; order Leptolyngbyales; family Leptolyngbyaceae; genus Leptolyngbya. The sequence continues at coordinate 182 of JADEXW010001004.1, forward strand.
GATGTTTGCCGTTTAAGTCAAATCCACAGGCGCGAATCGCCGTTTCGTATCGTTGCTGTTGTTGTTGACGAATCGTCGGATCGAGATCTTCAGCGGTGGCTAAATGTGAATAGATACTGGCGATCGACAAATTTGGCAATCCCTTGACCAATTGCACAAATTCAACCGCATTTTCCCAAGAGGTTCCCAAGCGTGTCATTCCCGTATCCAGCTTGAGGTGAATCGGCAAAATGCGACGGGCGGATTCTGAAAAGACCAAGGCTTGTTTGGGAGTACAGAGCGTCGGTTGAAGATTCCAATGCTCGATCGCTCGAATCTGCTCAGAAGTATGAGTCGCGCCTAACACGAGAATTGGCGCTTCGATTCCGGCTTCTCTCAGTTCAATGCCTTCAGGAATCGTTGCTACCCCTAGCCAACTTGCGCCCGATTGCAGAACCGTTTGCGCCACGGTCACGGCTCCATGTCCATAAGCATCCGCTTTTACGACCGCCATCAACTCGGTTTTGGGAGAAATTAGGCTCAGAATCTGCTGCACATTATGAGACAGTGCCGCCAGATCAATCTCCACCCAAGCTCGTTCCCGCTGCATCAAAGCAATACTCGAACTTTGATCCCAACTCAACATTCCTTACACTCCTCGATCACACCAATTCAATCGACTCCTACCTCTATTTCAACAATTCTTTCAAAATCGGGAAATCTAGAGAGAGCTTTATTTCTCGATCTGTGAAAATGCCGACACCCCAATCTTCAACTCGTCGATTGACTTCACTTTATATCGCTTCACTCGGTACAGTGGCATTTCTCGCCCTCTTAGGTCAAGCGATCGTGCAATCGATGTTATCTCAACAAACAAGAGATTCAAAAGTGATTGAGATTGCGACGCATCAAAAAATCTTGAGTTGGCAACTCCGAGAAGCAGCACTGGCGCTGAAAGTGGAACGCGATCGGGAAAATACAATCAAGATTCGGGAAATTCAAGAGATTCTAACTGCGTGGGATGCTGCCGATCAGAAAGTTCAGACCGCAATTCATAACGCGATCAT
>JADEXW010000291.1 GCA_015206935.1 Pseudanabaenaceae cyanobacterium LEGE 13415
AATGAGTTTCCTGGTGGAAATGGCGATGTGGCACCACCCTCATCCATCCCGAACTGAGGTGTGAAACGCATTTGCGGCGACGATAGTGAGTCGGTAGCGACTTGTCAAAATAGCTATCCGCCAGGGTGTTATTTGAAGCAAAAAAGCTCTTCATCAAGTGTGGTGGAGAGCTTTTTTGGTTTAGCTTCTTCACTGGTGTTGACGACGATGTATTGATGGGGAACGTTTGCTAGTAATGAATTTGGTTCAATTCTCGATGAACAATCAATTGGCGGAAGCTATTAAGAAGGAAAAGCTTTTATTTGAACCTTGGATAGGCAAGCAGTATTGGAGTGAGAATCAGTTCGGAATTCGGATTTTGATTGTCGGGGAATCAAACTATACAGATGATCAGGAAAGAGAACAGCCTCATAGTACTTTTACTCATCGACTAATTGAGGATGCGATCGCTGGCAAGTCAAGACATCGCTTCTTCAAATACATTCGACGTACTTTCATTGACGACATTTCACCAGAAGAATTCTGGCAGTCTGTTGCCTATCAAGAGTACATTCAAGATTGGCTAACTTGTGCCAAAGATAAACCTGAGCCAGAAATGTGGAAAAAGGCTAAACCTCTGTTTCAAAGCGTGGTGAATGAGTTGAAGCCTCAGTGCATTTTATTCGTGAGCAAGGGTGTGTACGATCGAGCATCACAAAATTTTTCAGATTCTAAGCCTTTAGAGATTAACGATGATGTTGCTCTAAAGATTTACCAGACTTCTCACCCTACTGTTCGGATTCATCAAGCATTAGCTTCTTGGATTTATCATCCAACTGGTGCTTTCGGCAAGGGCGGATTCAGAAGACCAAGACCAGTAGTAAAGGCTCTAGTTGAAGCTGCTGAAGGGGTGATCTGAAGAGAACTTAAAGACGGCACATCAACATAAATTCGTCATTCTGCGGGAAGTCCGATCGTACTGTTATAAGCTTCAGAAAGCGCTCCTGTTAGCGCCGCAACACCCGAAACTTAGCGGGTCTGAATGGCTCTCCGAATCAATAAACGGAAGTCTCCGGGAGTGCTGAGGAAACAAGTAGAAAGCAAGCGCGATCGCATAATTCAGGCTAAAGTGGCGAATTAGGGTTAAAAAATGGGCACTGTAAGTCTACGAAGTGATTTTGCCTGTTACGGTGTGTTGTCTAGCTCAGTGACATGACAGATGCTTTAAGAAACCCTTAAAAAACGGAGAATTTGCATGTCGAGTGCTGGACTCAATCAGTGGGTTGTGAGTGGCAACCTAGCGGCAGATGCGGCAGTGAAAACGGTGACGCTTAAAGATGGTCGAGAAGCTAAAGTTGCAAATGCAACGCTGTATGTTCAGAAGCCTCGCAATCGAGAGGAGTCTTTTACAGTGTCTTTGAGTATTTGGGAAAAATCATCAGCTTGGCGGTTGTTGCCTTATTTGAGAAAAGGTTCGTTGCTCATTTGTACAGGAGATGTTGAGCCGAATCCATTCATTTCAAGCAATGGTAATGTGCCAAGAGCAGGATTGAAGATGACTGTGCTGGATGTGCATCTCGATCGCGTAAAAGAAGATGAGCCGGAAGGAGCAGAAGAAGCGGTTGCAGTTCCAGTTTAAATAGTTGCGATCATGGCAATATTGAGAGCCTTTCTACTAGATGTAGAGAGGCTTCTGTTTTGAACTGTTCTAGTTTTTTCGATCGTTCAAGCTGGTGAAGATCTTGTTAGGAAGCTGTATTAGCAGCTTGAGTGAGAGTTGTGCCAGTGGTACAAGCTCCAAGTAAATTGGCTCCTTCTAGATTTGTGTCTTGTAGTTCAGCACAAAGTAGATTTGCGCCTGCTAAGTTTGCGCCTGCTAAGTTTGCGCCCTGCAAATCAGCTTCCTCTAAGTTTGCTTCACTCAGTTGTGCGCCTTGTAAGTCTGCTTGACTAAGATTTGCACCGTGAAGGTTAACGCCGCTTAAGTTTGCTCCACGTAGATCAGCACCTCGGAGATCAACTCCTTGTAGGCTAACCCCGATTAGATTTGTACCGCTGAGGAATGCGCCGGATAGAGTCGCGCGAATGAGACGCGATCGCATTAAATTCGCTCCTCTTAGATTACTTCCCCGCAAATCTGCTTCGGTCAAATCTGCCTGCATCAAATTCGCGCCCATGAATGAAGCTCGCAGATCTGCACCTACGAATTGGCAGCCGACTAAGTTTGCACCGTCTAGGACTGCACCAGAGAGTTTTGCATTGGTAAAGTCAGCACCAGAGAGCTTTGCACCTGCAAAATTCACACCGCTTAATTCTGATTTTGAGAGATCCTCGTCTTGGAGATCTGCACCTGCAAGCTGTTTGATTTTGCCCGATCGAATTGCTTGAATATCCATCTATACTTGCTCCGTCACTTTGTCAGATAAATCTAGCAGGGCTTCATCTGAATGTGAATCGAGCAACCACATTCCAGCAGCAATTTTTGGAACTTGGATTGGTAAGCTGAGTCCTTGTTGCATTGCGCTAACTAAAAGGGTTAGTGCTTCGACCAGTTTACTATCCCATCGATCGCCTACTTCCGCCTGACATTGAGCAAGCGCGATCGATAAAGCATTCTCAGGATTGCTTGATCGATGTTGTGCAACTCGTTGTTGAAACTCGGCTAATAAGCCTAGAATTCTTGACTCTAAAGGAATCTCATCGCCTGCTAGTCCAGCAGGTTGTCCTTGTCCGTTCCATTGTTCGGATTGGTGCGTAATGATGGTTGCGATCGCATTTAGTCGTCCCATATTCCGGAGAATCTGAGCGCCAGGAACGATCGGACAGTAGGGAGCTTCGATGTGATCTTCTGAAATGCGCCCGAAGCTACCTGGACTGAGAACACTATCAGATTTTCGTAAGAAAGCTAATCGATGCAGCAATGCAGACAGCCGCAAGCGATTTAGCTGCCAAGCGGGGAGATCCAGCAATTGTGCCATTGCTTCTGAGAGTGATGCAACTTCAGCAGCGGCGTTTGGATTGCTGATATCGGTTTGATCAATTAGTTGAGCGAGACGGAGGAATGCTTGGAGTTCGTTGGAAGTGAGATTATTATCTAAAGCTTCGTGTTTGGAGCGAGCGCGTAGTTCTGCTTGCTCGGTTTGAAGATAGTTCACGACCATCGAAACAGCTTGATAAATCTCGTCTTGATCGCTGGCTTGAGATTTGATCTCAGCAACTTTAGAACGGAGTTGATCAGCGAGATTTGGATTGTAGGGTTGAACGTGGTCGATCGCAAAATTAATAGTCTCTTCAACTAATCCTGCCTCGAACGTCCAGAAGCCGTAGAATTTTCGCTCTAAATCTTCGGTTGGAACGCCTTGAGCGCCATAGTCCTCAGCGGAGAGTTCTTGGCAGAGAACCATTGCTGTATAAGACGGAGCCAGAATGATTAAATGCCACTCTTGAGAGACTGGATCGGTTTTGTCAAGTTCGACGATGGCAACATTCGATCGCTGACTGGTTGGATGTTCTTTGAATCCGGCATCAGATGAAGCCATGATCACGATTTGATTGGCGTGATCTGCGATTTCACCATATCGATCGGCTTCTTGGAGATACCATTTTCCCCGTTGGAAGGCAGTCACCACTAAGGGCGCACTGGAGCAACTCAGAATACAGTCTTCGAGCGCGTGACAAAGTGAAACTAAAGTATTTTTGTAGTACACCCCGAAGTTTAGCGGACGTTTGCCGACGGCTCCAGGCTGGTGAGCTACTCTGAGATCGTTGAGAATCGAACCTTCCAACATAAGCGGGAGAAATTAAGGGGCAGTAACAAGCTGGGAATTGGGTTTATCGATCGGGGCACTCAAAGCTTCTTCGAGATCTGCCCGTCCAAGTCGCTCTTCTAGGATATCCATCACTTCGCGCCCGAAATCGTTAGGATTGCGGTTCCAGGCTTGGAGACAGACTTCACCGAAGAAAGAGCCGAGCGGTTCTGGATTCCAAAGGAGTTTCCGAACTGTCCAAGGCTTGACATTCATGGGGTCGTAACCCGGTTTGAGAATGTCGTTTTTGAAAGCGTAGTCTTCTAAATGGGTGTGCGGTTGCAGACCGATGAAGAAAATCGCAGGTTCAACTTTGTCCGCGCCGAAAATGCGTTCAAGTTCGCGATGATACGCGATCGTTTGTCGAATCGTTTCGGGGCGCTCGTCAATTACGTTAAATGAATAGTTTACCGAAACTAAATCATTAAATCCTGCGGCTTTAAGATCTCGACAGTTTTCTAGAACCGTTCTGAGGTTGTACCCCATTCTCATTTTACGAACGAGTTCCTGAGAACCGCTGGTAATGCCAATCTCGAAATAGTTCATTCCGGTTTTGACCATCAGATCCGCCAGTTGCGGCGTGAGATTGTCAGCACGAATATAGGCTGCCCAGTGAATATCGGTCATGCCTGCATCGACAATTTTTTGCAGCAGTTCAACGGCATCATCAATGAACTTTCGGGCTGGAATGAATTGAGCATCGGTGAACCAGAAATTGCGAACTCCTTTTTTATAGAGTTGCTGCATTTCTTTTACGACTTCATCAGCGGGATTGATACGGACTTGCTTGCCCTCAATCACCGTGTAGACGCAGTAACAACAGTTGTGAGGACAGCCGCGCTTTGTTTGAACACCGATGTAGAAATCTTGAGATTGGAAATAGTACTCGAACTCGTTCCAAATCTGAGCGATGTAATCGTAATTGCAGGCGGTTTTCTCGATCGGCGTTGGAAATTCATGGATCATGCGATCGCGCGGTTTGGTCTCCCCGACGATATAACAGCGCTCATCTAGGAAGTCCTGACCCCGAAGCAGTTTTTCTAACAGGGCTTCACCTTCACCGACTGAGACGATCGTGCCTTTGGGTAAGTTCTTGGCAACTTGCTCATAAAACACGCTGACTGCGCCGCCACCGACGACGATTTTGGCATCAGGATTGTATCGTCTTGCTCGATCGACCCCACGATGAATCAAATTCGAGTTGCGCCACAGTTCGCCGTAGTAGCCAGAGGCAATTCTGAGTAATCCAAGTGCGCCTCGTGCTTTGAGGAATGGATTTTTTGCGTAGTAGTACTCAAAAGTGTATTGCAACGGGTTGCCACCCCGTCCACCGACAGGCGCGTAGATTTGGATATCACGCCAGGAGTAAACGAGGAGAGTAGGCTTAAATTCGTCAATACAGGCATCCAGGGCAGCAGCGTAATCAAGGGGCGGAACAGTGCCCAGATCGAAGATTTTTTGGGTGATTCCTGGAAACTGCTTATGGACGTGATCAGCGAGGTAGACCACGCCGATCGGGAAAATGGGATTACAAGGGAGCCGAACGTAGAGAATCCGAGTTTCCATAGCGTTCCTGAAATTGTTTCACATAACTTTACGATATCACTGACTCCCCATTCTCTGCATGGCAAAACGGCAAATTTTGGATTGAATTAACTCCATAACTGTTTTGCGATTGTATTTCCGCTGTATTGGGTATCCAGAGATTAAGCAAATTTAACTTTTTCTCGATCGCTTGATGTTCATTAATCTCAATGAATAAGTTGTGTTGAAAAGAAATCATTGGTAATCACCTTTACAGTTGCCAGGGATCGCCCAGTGTTAGTGTTCAAATACAGCCTGTTTCTTTAGTCAAGGATCTTCATCGCCATGCCTCAAGTTCTTGATCCGATTCCGTCAGGTGGATCTGACTCAATTCTTTGTTGCTACGTGAATGCAACGAGCCAAATTCAAATTGCTCGGATTACAAATGTGCCGAATTGGTATTTTGAGCGCGTGGTTTTTCCAGGTCAACGATTGTTATTTGAAGCTGTTTCGACTGCTCAACTTGAGATTCACACGGGAATGATAGCAAGCGCAATTTTGTCTGATACAGTGCCTTGCTCAAGCTTGATGGTGAATGAGGAAGGCGATGAGGAACCGTTTCCCCAGTCCCTAGGATTGGTGGATGTCTCCGCATAAAGTCCTGTAAGATTCTTTACATTTCTTTAAGAATAACGGTTTCGGATTTGCTTGCTTTAAAACTGATTTCAGATAATGTAGCTGCGATCGCATTCGCGGCTCTTTTTTTGCACAATTGAGAAGACAGGTTTCGGTGATGGCTTTGGATTTACCTTCTTTTCTCTGGTTGTGGAAGATTGCAGCGTGGGCGATGGGATTGACGATCGCGGCTTATCTCATCCAAGTTGTAACAGGTTCTAGTTTGCTGTTTGGCGCAAAGAGAATGCGATCGATTCATATTGGATCAGGAATTGCGATCGCGATTTTCGTTCTGATTCTGCTCGGAATTGGGCTAGTCGGTACGATCGGGCATTATGGCAGCCTTGGACACTCGAATCATTTATGGTCAGGGCTTGCGGTTGTGGAATTGATATTTCTCTCGGCTTGGAGTGCGGTGATGATTCCAAGAGAACCTTGGGCACGATCGCTGCATGTGGGTGTGAATTTTCTCCTTTGTTTAGCGCTAGTTTGGGTGTCTATTACAGGCTGGGAAGTGGTGCAGAAGTATCTTTAACGGGTGCAGTTGACCATTGATTTGCTTGAACGATCGTATGAACGCGCCAAGCCTCTGAAGTTTCAGGGAAGTCCGATCGATAATGTCCTCCTCGACTTTCAGTTCGGACATATGCACTTTTCAAAATTAATTCTGCAACATTAAATAAACTGTACAACTCGCCCCAATCTCGAATTTCTTGATCAGTAAGATTTAGCTTAAAAGCTTGTTCCGGTTTGAGATTGCAGAAAAA
>JADEXW010000292.1 GCA_015206935.1 Pseudanabaenaceae cyanobacterium LEGE 13415
TTATCATCGACGGCAGCGTCAGATGCGTATAAGAGACAGCTATCACAGCATCGCAATATATAGGGAACAAAGAAAGCTTTATCTGCTTCTTGAATTAAGACTGCTTCAGCGACTCCCCTCATTCGATTTGCTTCAATAGCAAGATATTGAGGCAAATGGTAAAAGTCATGCGAATGATGCTGTAAAAACGATGCCCAAAGCGGACTGGAATGATCTAAAAACTGAGTATCCATAAGCGCTTAAAACTGATGATAGATCACACCTGGATGCTCAAATTCTCCTTGTTGAGCATTGTTTTTTGCCTTGATCGACAAATACAATTCTTCCCAAAACCTTAAACAAATCCCTGTTTTAGTCGTAGGTGGCTCAAGTAGTTCTTTCAACACAAAATGACGAATCGATAGTTCTGGTTCATTGAAACCAAAATTCGCTCGAACACAAGTTGCACTACTCAATCGGGGGTTAATTTCAAAGACTTTGAATCCATCTTTGGTAAGCCGCATTTGAACATTCACAGCCCCGATCGAACCCATTGCGATCGCAGCCTCGATCGCGACTCGGCAAGCTTCTTCATTGTTGTTGCTTTCCATTCGATAGCTCAGACCACCCGATAAACTACGCTTGAGTGAGAGTGCGCCAAGTGCTGTTCCATCCTGCTGAATAAACACACCCACTGTATATTCTTGATCATCCGGCAATAGATTCTCTTGAATCACTGGATCAGGAATATACCGAGTAAAAAACTCGAATTCTTCGTCATTCTGAACTAGCACTAACCCTTTTCCACCAGAACTCCGTCTTGGCTTAATCACATACGGATACTGATGTTGCTGCCGAAATCGTATGAGTTGATCAATATCGATCGGCAATACAGTATCAGGTGTAGGAACACCCGCCAAACTAAGTACGCTTGCAGTTTGCCACTTGTCTAATGCTTTGAGTGTTGCATCTGGTGCAAAGGGTAGAATCGTTCCAGTTCGAGCTTCAAACTCAGTTTTACGATCGCAGAGTAGCGGTAGTTCTCCTTCCCAACCTGAGAACAAAATCTGTGCATTCTCAGCTTGACTCACCTGCACTAAAGCTTCAAAGTAAGCATCGGGATCTTGGCGAGCTGAAGGAAGCAAATGAGCGAGATCGACGCGATAAAGTCCTTGTGCAAGCGGATCTGAATCAACTGCAACAATTTTGATGGGTAAATTGCAAGCTCGAAGGCATTTGATAATTCCAACCCCAACCGGAGCGCCAACCCCTGTAACGATCGCCGTGACTGGCTGCATAACAATCCTTCCTCCAGAGTGAACAATCGTGTTGAATTTGATAGCTATGCTTCAACACGGTTTCGTTAATCGATCGATGAAAGCTGCTTAGATTGCTTAATTGCTGTAAGCTGAATCACCGATGCTTCTAAACAGCCCGGAGGACCGATATCTTCCTGCTTCAGCACTTTCTGAACGGTTAGCCCCAAAATCTTCAAATCGAGCCAAAGCGATCGATGCTCAACATACCAGACATCGAGCGCACACTTTTCCAGCCAAGATAAGTTATGACGACCATTCACCTGTGCCCAGCCTGTGATACCAGGTTTCACATCATGGCGGCGAAATTGCTCAGGAGTGTAGTAGTCTAGATGCTCAACCAATAGAGGACGCGGGCCGACAAAGCTCATATCGCCCTTCAGAACATTCCAAAGCTGTGGAAGTTCATCTAGACTGGTTTTCCGCAGAAATTTTCCAAATGATGTAAGTCGAACTGTTTCGGGTAGCAATTTTCCTTCAGCATCACACTCGTTCGTCATGCTACGGAACTTGTAAAAGGTAAAAATCCTTCCGTTCTTTCCGGGTCGTGGCTGTTTGAATAGCACTGGGCGACCCATTTTCAGCATCACTGCGATCGCAACAATCACAATAATCGGTGAAAACAATACAAGTAAAGTTGCAGCCGTCGCACGATCGATGATTTCTTTCACGATCGTTTGAGCAATACGCTTAAACTGTCTCATCTGAACTAACCCTGAATTACAAGTGAATGAAGCACACTTTTAGATGTAATAATCCTGCGAGTGAAGTGCGTAAGTTCTGAGCGTTGGTTGTTTGTGAGTCTTAGGAACATAGCCCAACCGTTCCAAAGTCAGAATCACTTTTGCGGTGCTTTCCTCGATTGTTTCCTCTGAGGTGTAACATACTACTTCAGGATCAACAGGTTCTTCGTAGGGATCATCAATGCCTGTGAACTGTTTGATTTCTCCAGCACGCGCTTTTGCATACAATCCCTTCACATCGCGCGATTCACAGGTTTCCAATGGAGCATTAACGAACACTTCAATAAATCGATCCGTATGCGATCGCACTTCTTCCCGCACTGCTCGATAAGGACTAATTGCAGATACGATCGCAATCACACCATTTCGACTGAGCAAGTTTGCGACAAATCCAATCCGTCGAATGTTTGTATCGCGATCCTCTTTGCTAAAGCCCAATCCTTTAGAAAGATGTGTCCGAACAATGTCACCATCGAGCATTTCGACCGCACATTTGCGAACTTTCAGCTCGTATTCCACTTGTTTCGCGATCGTGGTTTTACCCGCGCCGCTTAGTCCTGTGAACCAGAGTGTTACACCTTGATTTTGCATATTTCATCTCCAGAAATAGTTAGCAATTAGCTCTCGAAAGCAGTTGAAGTCGTTTGGGCTTGCTGCTCTTGGGTGTAGAGTTTGTTGTAAAACTCCGTTAATCGCTGAAACACAAACCTTTCATCGTAATGTGCTTCCACTCGCAGTCGTCCCGCTTGTCCTTGCTTCTGACGAAGTTCAGCATTTTGCATTAATAGCTCTAATGCTTCTGCAAGTGAACGACTATCTTGAGGTGCAACAACAAAGCCTGTTTTGCCAGATACGACTGCTTCTCGACATCCTCGAATAAAAGTTGTCACCACGGGAAGTTGCATTGCCATTGCTTCCAGGATCGATCGCGGTAGTCCTTCATGGGTAAAGGTGGGTAAAGTAAAAATATCCATCAATCCCAACATTTCAGGAATATCGTCTCGATTGCCTGTTAGTGTGACATGATTGCTTAATCCAAGCTGATGAATGCGTTTCACCAGTTGAGTATGAAAGGGTTCAGGATCAGAATCTAACTGTCCGCCTACCACTAAGATATGCAAGTTTGGAAATTGCGGTAATAGTTGTGCTGCGGCTTCAATTAGATAGCTACTTCCCTTTTTATAAGTTAAGCGCCCAACTGTTCCAATAATCAGTTCAGCGGTGTCCGGAATTCCGATCGAGCAACGAAGCTCAGATTGATGCTGGGGATTAAGACGAGTTCGATCGAAGCGATCGAGATCAATTCCATTCCCAAGATAAGCAATTTGATCTGCTGAACAGAGTTTTAACTTTTGGCTAGTAACGACATCCTCCTGATTCTGTGTCAAAATCAAGTCGGTTAACGGTGCGCCTAATCGCTCGATCGTAGAATACATCCAGTATTCCAACGCTGAAGAACGATCGTGAAATGGAAAACCATGAGCCGTGTAAACAATTGATCGAACCCCCGCTAGTTTTGCAGCAATCCGTCCTAAAACAGCCGCGATCGGCGTATGGACATGAACAATGTCATATTGTTGCGATCGCATCAGTTGAGCCATCTGACGAATGCTAATCAAGTTATTGATCGACGCAATTCGTCGCTCGATCGCAAAGGTGTGAATCTTGTACCCTTGATGGCGCAGTTCTTCAACTTCAGCATCAGGGGCACAAGCAATTTCGACCGAAGCACCTTGACTGAGAAAGTAATTAATCTGCGTTTTTAGCAAGTTTTTTGCGGTAAGTCCGATCGCGCAAACATGCAGAATTTTCATTGTGATAGTGATGAAAAGCTAAGGGAGCAACCTGGTAACATCGAAGCTCGAATTCGTCCGTGTAATCTGCTTGAGAATGAGTGTAAACAATTTAGCTAGAAGAATTGTGCCAGATTGCCGCGTAACTGAACTTGTGCTGTTACTAAGCTTGTCGCCAAGGAGAAAGATCGCGTCCCAATAGCTTTTCTAGAAATGCAATGTCAGACTCGTAGTGTTCAATCAATTGATATCGTTCATCGATCGTTAAATCAGGCAGCGATCGCTCTCCACCGCGATACACTTTCGTCACTCCCAAAGCTTTGCCCAGTTCAGCAACGTGATGCAATCGATTGCTACGGAGCCAGGTTGCGCTTTGAGCTGCGACCTTAGCGAGCAATGGATATTTAGGCGATGTTGCTTCACCAATGCGTTTTTTGCCCAAATCAGGCATCTCGATCGTAGAGACATCTAAAAATTCATAAAGCTGACTCAAAACGCGCTCAGGCTCAAATTCAATGTCTTCTAGCAAAAGAAAAGAGACTTGATCGGCTCCAAATGTCTCCAGCCAGCGTGTTGTATGTAGCTGATAGCGACCTGCATCGATAATCCGAGGAATTTGAGCGATCGCATCTGTGAAAGTTCCTTTGACGCGCCCTTTTCCAAGATGGTGATGATACGAAGAAAGCGCTCGACTGATCGGATTGCGTAGATTAATAATGATCTTACAGTTCGGATTGATCGCTTGAATTCGATTGGGAATGATCGAACTATCAAAGTAGGTTGGACCAATCTCACCACAGCGTTGATTCGATTGTCGATCGCTAAAATAGTCCCAATAGTATTCGATTCCTTTCTCATAGTCTCGATCGAAGAACATTGTTTCTTTCACATTCTTCGGCAAGCAAAGTTCAGGATGATAGCGCAATAACTTATCAAGCCAAGAAGTCCCGGTGCGCTGAGGTCCAACACAGACAAAATCTAAAGTATTCATAGCAAAGGAATGAGAGAGTTCAAATTTGACAAAGCTGGCGAAGTAGCTCGTTATAGCGAGAAGACCAGCCCACGATCGAGAATTTTTGTTGTGCAACTTCGCGCGATCGCGTTCCAATTTCTTCAAGAATCGAAGGATTTAGTAAGCAAAATTCGATCCAATCCTGCAACTGTGTTACAGCATCTGGCTCAATCAGAAAGCCTGTTTCTTTGTGAGAAATAATCTCTGGAATTCCTCCGATCGCAGTTGCAATCATTGGCAATCCAGCATACATCGCTTCCCCGATCGCGCAAGGTACACCTTCATTATGAGAACACAGCACAAATAAATTGCTCTGTTGCATTAACTCTAAAATGTCATCCCGCCAGCCTAAGAAGCTAACAGATTCGGATAGATTGTGAGCTTCAATAAAAGCTTTGCACTCGGAGAAATATAACTCATCCGCGATCGAGCCTGCAAATTGAACTTGAATTTGAGGATATTGCTGAACGAGAGGCTGAATTGCTCGAAGTAGGAGCAATTGATTTTTACGCGGTTGAATTGTTCCAACATTGAGAATTTTGAAAGGTGCAGTAGGTTCTCGATGTCGATCGATGATTGATGTCGTAATGCGATCGACATTCGTACCTGGAGCAATGGCAATAAACTTTTTCTCAAACTGTCTTACTGCTTTTGGATCAAAAATAGTCTGCGGTTGAGAACTCGCTTCGGTGACGACGACACTGGCTAAAGATAGTCCAATCCAGTGTAGATGTCGCATTAGTCCGCGAGAAGGCTTCTCCATTCCCACATCCCAAATCAACGGCACACCCAGTCGCCGAGCTGCTAAACCAATCAGTAGAATTGATTTAACATTTCGTCCCCAAATGCCGCGAACTTGATATCGTCTTGCAATTTGTTCAAGTCGGGAATTGTATTGGACAAGCGCTTTCAGACTACGAAGTTTATCAATCCAAGAGTAAGCAAAAACACCCTCGTTATAAACTTCTAGAATCTTAGGAAAGGGCAGAATGATAGTTTCAATTTGTCGATCGCGCAGTGCATTTGTAAGTAAGCTCTCACAATGAGAGACACAGATCGGGCGAAACTGAGTCTTATCTAAACGTTCAATTAGATTGAGAAACACACGCGGACCACCCGTGAAGCTCTTGCTGTAAGGGGCATAGAATAAAAATGGAATCGGTTGAGACATATCGATCACAGTTCCTCACACTGAAGCCGCAACAGCAGGTATTGACACTAAAGATTGAAAAAGACGACCATAAGCTGCCGCGATCGTTTGACTATGAAAATCTTGAGCGCGATGCTGTCCAGCGATCGAGAATTTACACTGAAGCGATGGATTCGACAAAACATCGAGCATTGCTTGGGAAAGCGCAAAAGAATCAGCAGGAGGCACTAATAACCCATTCAAATGATGCGTGATAATTTCTCCAGGACCTGATGGGCAATCTGTCGCCACCACTGGCGTTTGACATGCCATTGCTTCGACTAAAACATTGCCAAATCCCTCATAAATCGAAGCAAGAACAAAGAGATCAGCCGCTTTCATATACTGATAGGGATTGTTTTGGAAACCCAGTAAAGTTACAGAATCGGTTAATCCAAGTTCGCGAATTTTTTGCTCAATGCTCGATCGTAGTTTCCCTTCTCCCAAAATCCACAACGATGCGGGCATGACTCGTCGTACCTGCGCGAATGCTTCCAATAGATAAGGATAGCCTTTCTGCTCTGCCAATCGTCCACAAGTCACAATTAAAGGACGTGGACAATCAACGGATAAAGGTTGATTTGCTCCAGCTAGCACTTGTTCATCTACACCCGCATTGTAAATTACCTCTACGTGAGCCGTTGGAACGAATTGCAGTAAATCTTCG
>JADEXW010001005.1 GCA_015206935.1 Pseudanabaenaceae cyanobacterium LEGE 13415
GTGGACGACCCACAAAGCGATCGCGAGCTTCAAGCATTGCTTTTGGTGGCATGGCTTGATATTCATTCAGTGTCGGATCAAACGCCCAAATTTCTTGACTCCCAATCCAGGGGCGTAAAACCAACCAAACGCGATCGTCTTCCAGTAACAATTCATGTGTGTATTGAAGCAAATGCGCGAGATGCGAAGAATGTAAAAAATGGGCAGGTTTGCTATTGTCTTGACAGTATTCGGCAAAAGCTTGGAGGATTTCATTTTTGAGAATGTATCGCTGCTTCGATCGACGGAATTGATCGATCAGTTGTTGAAGAACTATCTTTTCTTCAATGTTTTGTAAAATGGTTGCAATCAGTTGATTCATAAAAACGTCTCACCAAGTGGCTAGAGTTTGACTCACTTCACACGACTCGATGGACGAAAATTGCACAACTCTGATGACACCAATTCAAATAATTCCATCAAGTCACAAGTTACCTAGTCTACTTATAGAATCTCGCTCCGGAAAATTCACCTAGCCAATGATAGAGATTTGTGAACGTTTCAATTTCTGTAATGAAGATTTGAGTCAAATCGATCGCTGATTAAGCTTGACTCAACAATTCACCCGGTATAGATGCAATGCTTCACCGTCTTTTAATCACCTGTCTCCTTCTCGGTAGTGCATCGCTTCCTCTGCAATCTCTTGCAATCACTCACCCAATACCAATCATTGATTCATCCTTTAGCGCATCCGATCCAAAAACGATCGCTGAACAAGTCCGTCAAGATGCGATCGCAAAAGAGAACCTTGCTATCAGTGCAAAAGTCGTTCGGGTCGAGCGGGTGAATCGTGAAATTTGGATGTTTAATCCGGTTCCCTATTGGAAAATTACGATCGCTGATCAACGTCAAACTTTAGTTTATTTCACGACTCAAGATGGCAAATTCAGAGCATTGATGCGGCGGAATGGACAGCCAATCATTCCAGAAGGAACTCCTGCTCAAGAAATTGCACCTGCTGAAATGACTACCGCAGCGATTCGCAAAGCAGAGGAGTGGGGTTTGCCTAAAGGAGCAATGCCCGAAACGCGATCGCAAAAAGCAAGATGGGCAACGGGATGTGAAAACGTTGAAATGCCCTATGCTTGTGATCCAAGTCTGCGTCAAGGCTGGAAAATTACTGTTTCTCATCAGCGATCGAACTGGGTTTTCCGAGGTGAAAGAGCGGACGATCTTCAAC
>JADEXW010000032.1 GCA_015206935.1 Pseudanabaenaceae cyanobacterium LEGE 13415
GCATTAAAGGAATGGTCGATCGCAGTTCAAGCTTTGGAGCAAGGAGAAACAATTCTGCTGCTTCGTAAAGGTGGAATTCGAGAAGAAAAGGGACGATTTGAAGTTCCATTTCGTCAAGTATTGCTGTATCCCACTTTTGAGCATCAAGATCCAAACTTGCTCAAGCAACTGAGTTTAATAGAGCGAGTGGAATCCGGTTGGCATCCTGAAGCGATCGACATTTCTTCGTATGCTGAGATCACCGATGTTATGCAAGTCAGCGAACCGGAGATTGTACGATCGCTGATTCCATTTCACATTTGGAACGATCGCTTTGTGGAAGAGCGCCTGAAGTGGAAACCGCGATCGCCGTTATATCTATTGTTACTAAGAGTGTTTCGACTCCCTCAAACCCAGACGATTCGATATCAAGAAGCGTATGGTGGATGTCGATCGTGGATTGAAATTGATGAAGTGTCGATCGAGAATGCAACTCCGGTATTCAGTGAAGCGGAATACCAAAAGCGAGTTCGGCAAATTCGAGATATTGCTTTAGAAAGTGCGATCGTGCGTTAAGTTGTGTTTAAGAACTCTGAGCGCGAATGAAATCTGCAACAATGTTTCGCAGTTCGACAAGTCCTGCGGTATTTGCAGCAATTTGTTCAGCATTCGCGGCTTGTTGGTGTGAGACTGCATTCACCGTTTGCTGCAATTGGTCTAATTGTTCTTGTGTTCGCTCTTGCTGTTGTTGGAGTCGCTCTTGACGACTGGATAATTCGCGGATCGCGAGCAGTGTCGTTTGACCCAAAGCTTCGAGAGCATCGATTCTTGAAATTTCGGATGATTGGGTCATATTTGGATGAATCCGATGAGAAGCAGCCTTCAGTTTATGATCAGACACTCTGTTTGGCAATGCCGATGTCCGATTGTCACATTAATTGCTCGATCGCAATAGCAAGCGCCGAATTCCGAGAACAGAGTCACTCAGCCGTTTGCCTTTCGCAACACTAGTTTGGTAATCGATCGAAACAATTCAATCCTTATTTCTGTCTAAGAGGATGTTTGAGAAGTATCGATCGTGGCATTCGTCCGCCCGTGAATGGAATTCCGGGCTATCGGTGCGAAGTCCTTTGAAAAGGACTGAAGATCCTTACTCAGATTGGCTGTTAGTCCCTTCAGTGGACTTCGTTCGGTTAGCCCCGAATTCTATTCCGGGGCGGATAATGCAATGAACGACACTTTTCAAACGCTCTCTAAGAAAGCTGCTAGAACAGTATGGATCAGCAAAAGAACGATCGATGCAACATTTCACCCGACCCCCCTGTTCTCTCCAGCACCGGATTTGCAGCATCGTGATGCTTGGCTCGATCGCGCTTTGTTCGAGTTGCCAGGTTCAAGCTCAAAACTCCACTCCTCAACCCTCCGTCACCCCCGTTTCCGATGCCACCAACGTCGTCGCGCTAGGAAAACTCGAACCGGAAGGCGGCATTATCAAAATCTCAGTCGCGAACGCCCAGGATAGTCGCGTCAACCAGATTCTTGTAAAAGAAGGCGATCGAGTGCAAGCTAACCAGGTGATTGCAGTGCTGCAAGGACAAGATCGTGTCAAACAACAACTCAACGATGCCCAGGCAAATGTGGCGATCAAACAAGCTCAACTGCGTCGAGTGCAGCAAGGCGACACCAAACCCGGAGAATTAGAAGCCCAACGCGCCGCGATCGCTGAATTAGAAGCCCGACTCCGCACCGAAACCACTCAGAAAAGCGCTGTGATCGCTGAAACTACTGCAACTCTCAACAATGCCAAGCTGCAATATCAGCGTACTCGATCGCTGTTTCAACAAGGGGCAGTGAGTCGATCGTCGATCGATAATGCCCAAGCAGAATTTGACAAAGCTACCGCCGCAGTTGCCCAAGCTAAAGCAGATTTAGACAATACCCATTCAACGCTGCAAGCTCAATTAACCAAAGCACGCGCAACCCTCGATCAACTGCAACAAATCCGTCCGACTGATGTGGAGGTTGCGAAAGCAGAACTAGAACAAGCACTAATTCAAGTTCAACAACGTCAAGCCGAACTGAGTGATACGCAAGTCCGAGTGCCCGTTGCAGGTCAGATTCTTCGCATTAATACTCAAGTTGGCGAACAAGTTAACACCCAAGAAGGCATTGTTGAACTTGGACAAACAAAGCAAATGTATGTCACGGCTGAGGTGTACGAAACCGATATTACGAGAGTCAAGAAAGGTCAAACCGCAACGATTACCAGTGAATATGGTGGATTTAAAGAGAACGTCAAAGGCATTGTTGATCAAGTTGGCTTCCAAATTGGCAAGACTCAACTGCAACAAGACACGACAAAGCTCAATACCGATATTAATTCTCGTGTGGTCGAAGTGAAGCTACGTCTTTCTCCAGAAGATAGCGCCAAAGTTGCTTCGCTATCTGGAATGCAAGTACGGGTCAGAATCGATAGCTCGTCTCGTTAACAAAGAATCCCCATGAAACTTAAATCCGTGTTCAAACGAGTTCACACGAATCCCCCGCCACTTGCTTGGGCACAACTTTCCCATCAGAAAATGCGGCTCCTGGTTGCCATTATTGGCGTGTGCTTTGCAAATGTATTGATGTTTACTCAGCTTGGGCTATTAGCTATGTTGTTCGATGGTACAACGATCATTCATAGTTCGATCGCAGGGGATTTAGTGCTGATTTCTTCGTACAGTCGATCGCTGCAATTTCTTAGAGCAAGTTTTCCGCGTGCTTATCTTTATCAAGCAGCCGCGATCGAAGGTGTGAAAACTGCCGCACCACTTTATCTGGGTCGCGCCGATTGGGTTGATCCAAAAGCATTAGCTACCTCAGATTCAACACCACAGTCCGATCTGTTTGGCAACGAAGTGAGAATTCTGGCATTTAATCCAATTCAATCGGTACTTAACCTTGGAGAAGTCAATCAACAACTCGAAAAACTGACTGCACCAGATACAATTCTCTTCGATCGACTTTCTCAATCGTCACTTGGCAACATTCCCGAACTGCTGAAACAACAAGGCGAAGTCATGACATTGATGGACAATCAGCGGATTTATATCGTCGGACTGTTCGAGCTGGGTAGCACACTTCGAGACAAAGGCAATGTCGTGATGAGTGACTGGACTTATGCAAAACGCTACGGAGCGAACAGCCTCGATCGCGTATCACTCGGAGTGTTAACGCTTGAACCTGGAAGCGATCGAGCAGCGATTCAAGCCAAATTGCGATCGAGCCTACCGCCTGAAGTCAGCATTCTCACGCTCAAAGAACTGGTGCAAAAAGAAGAACAATTTCAAGCCTCTGAGCCAAACGGGGTGGTTCTGCGATTTGGAACGATCGTAGGGTTTGTGGTCGGTTTGATCATCATTTATCAAGTGTTGTACAGCGATATCAATGATCATTTATCTGAGTATGCCACGCTCAAGGCGATGGGCTACTCGGATCTGTCGCTGTTGAGCGTCGTGATTCAAGAATCGATCGTGTTAGCAATTCTCGGTTTTATTCCTGGCTTCTTTGGTTCTATTGGAATTTATCATCTCCTTTCGTCGCTCACTCGCATTCCTTTGACGATGCGATTTCCGGTTGCAATTCAGGTGTTTGCATTAACACTGATCATGTGTGGTATTTCTGGTGTCCTTGCTTCGAGTAAACTTCGGTCTGCTGATCCTGTTGACGTTTTTTAGTGATATGTTGCCAACTGTTGCGATTCGGAATCTAGAACATCATTTTGGAAAAGGTAATCTGCGGAAGCCAATTCTGCTCGAAATTAACCTGGAGATTCATCCTGGTGAGATTGTGATTCTTACAGGTCCTTCCGGGAGTGGAAAAACAACGCTACTCACGCTGATGGGTGGACTTCGATCGGTACAAACCGGAAGCTTATCAATTCTGGGTCAAGAGCTACGAGGTGCAAACAAACGCCGCTTAAATCAAATTCGCGCTCAGATCGGATTTATCTTTCAACATCACAATCTATTAAAGTGCTTGACTGCTTATGGCAATGTTTGTACGGCGCTAAAATTACACGCGGAAATTCCAAGAATTGAATATCGATCGCGTGCCAGTGCCATCCTCGAAGCCGTGGGATTAAGAGAGTGGATCGATGCTTATCCAGAGAAACTATCTGGGGGACAAAAACAGCGAGTCGCGATCGCACGTGCATTAGTCGGACAACCGAAATTGCTTTTAGCCGATGAACCAACGGCATCGCTCGATCGTAAAACAGGTCGCGATATCGTCAACTTAATTCAGCGACTCGCTCAAGAAGATCATTGCTCGGTCTTGCTCGTTACACACGATAGCCGAATTTTAGATATCGCCGATCGTGTCATTCAAATGGAAGACGGTCGATTAACTTAAAATCGGGATGATAGGATTTGAACCTACGACCCCCTCGTCCCGAACGAGGTGCGCTACCAAGCTGCGCTACATCCCGCAAAGCATTTTTGCAATGCGTCTTTCATATTAGCCTAAGTTTGCGTTTGCGTCGAGTCATTTGCTGAAAATCCCCAACTTGTTAAGATAGACCTTGCAAAACGCGATCGCAAAATAGGTAGAACCGTGGTTGTTAAACCGGAATGGCTCCGAGTCAAGGCTCCTCAGTGGGAGCGAGTTGGCAACGTCAAAGAAGTCTTACGAGATCTCGCACTCAATACTGTTTGCGAGGAAGCGTCCTGTCCAAATATTGGGGAGTGCTTCAGTAATGGAACGGCGACTTTTCTGATTATGGGTCCGGCTTGTACTCGTGCGTGTCCCTATTGCGATATTGATTTTGAGAAAAAGCCGCAACCGCTTGATCCAACTGAACCAACCCGATTGGCGGAAGCGGTGAGACGAATGGGACTGAATCATGTGGTGGTAACTTCGGTGAATCGGGATGATCTGCCAGATGGCGGCGCATCGCAGTTTGTTCGCTGTATTGAAGAGATTCGAGCGGTTTCGCCCAAGACGACGATCGAGGTTTTGATCCCGGACTTGTGTGGCAATTGGGACGCGCTGAAGATTATTTTGAGCGCATCACCGGAAGTACTAAACCACAACACTGAAACGATTCCTCGGTTGTATCGGCGGGTTCGTCCTCAAGGTAATTATGCTCGATCGCTCGAATTGCTCAAACAAGTTCGGCAAATGAATCCAAAGGTTTACACCAAATCTGGAATCATGGTTGGACTGGGTGAAACGGACGATGAAGTGCGTCAAACGATGCAGGATTTGAGAGCGGCGGACTGCGACATTTTAACGATCGGGCAATATCTCCAACCGACTCAGAAACATTTAGGCGTAAAGGATTTTGTCACACCGGAACAGTTCGATAGTTGGCGGGAATTTGGCGAATCGATCGGCTTTTTACAAGTGGTTTCGTCTCCGCTGACTCGGAGTTCCTATCATGCTGAACAAGTCCAAGCCTTGATGCAACTGTATCCGAGATGAAAATTGCGGTGATTGGGGCGGGAGCTTGGGGATCGACGCTGGCAGGATTGGCGCGGGACAATGGGCATGAGGTTTCAGTGTGGTCGCGGCGGAGTGAACGATCGCTAAACGACACAATTTCTGAATCCGAATTGCTCATTTCTGCGGTGTCGATGAAAGGAGTGCGATCGGTGATTGAACAACTGTCGATCGCCATTCCAACGATCGTCACTGCCACGAAGGGATTAGATCCAGAATTGGTGAATGAGACCGCTTTACCGTTGTTACCTTCGCAGGTTTGGCAAGCGGCATTTCCAGAAAGCTCGATCGCGGTTCTATCAGGCCCAAATTTATCGAAAGAAATTCAGCAAGGTTTACCTGCTGCGAGTGTGGTGGCACATTCGGATCAAATCATTGCCGATCGCATTCAGCAAGCGTTCTCTTCAGCTCGATTTCGAGTGTATACGAATGCTGATCCGCTTGGGGTTGAACTCGGTGGAACGCTGAAAAATGTGATTGCGATCGCGGTTGGAGCCTGTGACGGATTGCAGCTTGGAACGAATGCAAAATCAGCCTTAGTCACTCGCGGACTGGCAGAAATGATTCGGTTGGGAACTTACTGGGGTGCAAAGCCTGAGACGTTCTACGGATTATCAGGTTTAGGAGATTTGCTTGCGACTTGTAGTAGTTCGCTCAGTCGAAACTATCAAGTGGGATATGGATTGGCGCAGGGAAAAACACTTTCTGAAGTGCTGGCAACTTTAGAAGGAACCGCAGAGGGAATTAATACGACTCAGGTTTTGGTGAAGTTGGCGCGGACACAAGGAATTTCGATGCCGATCTCGGTGCAAGTCGATCGATTATTGCGGGAAGAGATTACACCTCGATCGGCAGTTGGGGAATTGATGCAGCGGGATAGTAAGCCGGAGAGCGTTTGATTAGAGTAAACAAATCAATCAGGCGGATGCTCATTCAACATGACAAGGACTCGACGCATATTGACCACACCTGCACGATTGGATTGAAACAGAGCCACAGTTGCACGTCCAGTGGGTGTGATGCCAAGCATTTGGGTTGCATCTTCGTTCCAGGTAAAGTGCTGATCCCAATTCATCTGGCGGGGATGAAACAGCGGTACAACTTGCTCTGTTGCTGGATCAAGAGCTTCAGTTTTGTTGTACTTACAATTGTTGCAGGTTTGACAAGATAGGGCGAGGTTATCTGCGATCGTTTGTCCGCCTCGGCTAACCGGATGAATGTGATCAATGACGAGGGGATCGATCGCATATTTTGCTGGACTGCGGCAGTATTCACACATCCCACGAGCGCGATCAAACACAAGTTGTTTTAGAGCGACCGGAACGTATTCAGACATAGGTAAAAGACTGAATTCCAAGCGTTTCCATTAGCTCTGCAACGGAGACTTGGCGAAGTTGAGCAAGGTTAGCCAAAGCTTCAAGACGTTGAGCGCCAACTTGTTCGATTTGGCTACTGAGTTGAATTAGGGTTTTATATTCTGCATCCGTTAGCGTTTCGGCTTCTCGTTTAGTGCGAAGGGCTTGATATTGGGCGCGGAGTTCTGGATCAATTCCTTGATTAATTTTCTGAAGCAGTTCGGCTTCTTCTTGTGGCAGCGTGTTGGCTTTCCGGTGAACACGCAGCACGACGACTTGCTGAAGCAGTAAATCAAGATCTGCTTCGTCTAGTTGATTCGCTGCTTGAATCAGTTCATCAAGGCTCATAATTGCTTTTGGCGAATGATGTGATGAATCTATTATCGTCTCTGTTTCAGTAATTAACCCGATCGATGCGTTGATTTAGATTTGACGAATCGCGTTTGTTGTCAATGTTGATGCAGGAACGCGATCGCACTTCCGAATCTTACAACCGCGATGCCTCTGGCACACGGGTACGTGCTTGCACTGCTTGATTCCCAAAACTCGTACCCTTCTTCCAGAGCGGGGAGCAAATTTCCAGCGATCCGCTCCTTGCATGTCCAGCTCCGGAAGAAACATCCGACAAGTTGCACCTTTATTCCGAAGACGGGAATCAATCTCCTAGACCTTGCACCTTTATTCCAGCGATCGCCAAGAAGGTTACTTGTCATTGATCCCAGCCAAACGGGAACGTTAGGAAGAATGTCATTTAATACATTAGAAACCTATGACCCTTCCAGATACTAGCCAACGGTTACGCAGTGGAATCATTGACCAAGACATTAACGCCCTGCGAGGTGCAAAGGGAATTCTCGACTATATTCCGGGTCGCCCAGAAGCCGACCTCATCGCGCTTGGCGAGATCGAACGAAAACTGCACTACTTGTACGAACTAGAAATCCAGGCAAAAGCAAAGCACCGCGCTCTCTTAGACGAAGTGCGTGAAATCGAATGGAAATTTCATCAAGGCGTACAAGCGATGAAAAACTCTGTGCTGGCGCAGTATGGCAAAAACAGCTACCAGGCAGAATCCATTGGCTACAAGAAGCTAGAAAACCACAAACGCCCCAAACGTAAAAAGAGTCAGTCCGACGAGTTGAACAAAACAGCGTGATCGAAACAGCGATCGTTGCCCCCCGATCGTTGCCATCAAGGATGACGTTTTGCCTACCGATACAAGACTGTGTGTAGATCCATCGCGCCACGATCGTTAAGATAATTTCTGCCGATTTCTCAATTGGCTTGGTAAATTGGACAATAGTAGAACTTCCATTTGATCGAGCGGGAATTGTTTATGCTGAAAAAGAATCAATCAGTTTTTGCTTTTCTGCTAGGCGGCTTTCTCGTCTGCTCTGCGCCGATTAGCTCGGTTCGCATTGTTCAGGCACAACAAACTCCGCAGCAGGAATTGACTCAACTGAAACAGCAGCAACAATTACAATCGCAAGTCGAAGGCGAAATCGATCGCGCTTTATCTCGTTCCAGTCTGTTGCTCAATATTGCGCTAATTACTTTGACGGTGTTCCCGATCGCGATTATGGTGGCGCTGTGGAAATTCCGTCGCATTATTATTCGAGAAATTGTCGATCGTGGATTAGAACAACTCCAGCATCTCTCAGAAGTTGAACATCAATTGCAAGATGTCCAACGAGAAGCAGAACGGAAGATCCAACAATCGAGAGAAGTCATCAGTGAACTTGAAAGAGAAGTTCAAGCTTTACAACAGAGAATTTCAGAAGATGCAGAAAGCTTAACGGGTTTGACTTCGCAATTGTCTCGATCGCAGTCTGAACTATTAGCTGGACTCGAAACTCAAGTTAATCTCTCTAAGCGAGAATTGGAAAAGCTTTCTTCAGATTTTGCGGCTCATTTGTCGATGCTACAAACAGATGCGGAACAGCAAACGACGACCGCTGCCGATCGCTTTAATGAAGTACGTGATCAATTGATCGCACAGTTAGACGGAATCGAAGCGTTTGCAACCAAGCAGAAACATCTAACTCAAGAGCATTTAACCCGCTCGCAGATGACATTTACAACGCATCTGGATGAACTGCAATCGGATGTTCAACTTCAACGCGACCAAGTGTTGCAACGGTTGGCACAGTTTGAGCAAGATTACGCGACACAGCTTTCAGAGGTTCAGACCGATACAGAAGATCGACGCAACCAACTATTGGAAGATTTGCGGTATCAGAAAGCAGAATTTGTGACACAGCTTTCAGGATTCCAAACTGATACTCAACAACAGCGCGATCGCATTCGTGAACAGATTGAACAGCTAGAAATCGAGCTTTCAGGGAACGCGACCGCAATTCGATCAAGCTTAGAAGAGCAGCAAAAACGAGTTGAGGCAAATCTCGATCAGAAAGAAACTGAAGTACGATCACAAATTGAACAACATCAGCAGCGTGTTCAAGCAAATCTGGATCAAACAGAAATCGAAGTACGATCGCAGATTGAAGAACTCCAAAAACAACTTCAAAACGATCTCACTCAGAGACAATCTGAAGTACTTGCACAGTTTTCCGAGTTAGAAACAACTGCAATTCAAGGGAGAACGAACTTTCTCGATAAGTTACGACTGCTTGAATCGGATGCGGTACAACAAAAGCAAGCCATCTTTAACAAGCTACAACAATTAGAAATTGAGTTTGTCTCTCAGATTCCAGGACTGCGTGAACAAGCTCAAAATCGTCGTTCTGAACCTGGTGAACCCTCAGCACCAGAACAAACTTCTGATTTCGAGCAGGCTGAAGCATTGTTTAAATCGGGTCAGTTTGAAGACGCGATCGCACATTACGATCGTGCCTTGAAACAACAATCGAACAATCCTGAACTCTGGCTTAGACGCGGATTGGCACTCGGACGATTGAAGCAGTTTAAAGAAGCGATCGCCTCTTACGATCGAGCGATTCAACTCGATCCCGATTACTCTGAAGCTTGGTGCGATCGTGGTGTTGCACTCGGTAAATTACAGCGACATGAAGAAGCTTTCCGCTCATTTGATCAAGCCGTTCAGATTCGACCCAAAGATCCGATCGCATGGTTGAATCGGGGATTAGCGCTTCAAATGTTAGGTCGATATTCGGAAGCACTCGCCTCGTTTGATGAAGCGCTGAAACTCGATTCAGAAGCGTACAAGGTTTGGAACTATCGCGGCTATCTCTTGACTCAACTAGAGCGCGATCGAGATGCGCTAGAAAGTTTTGATTTCGCGATCGACATTCAGCCGAAGTATGCACCTGCGTACTACAACAAAGCAATCTGTTACGCACTTCAGGGACACACACAAGCCGCGATCGAAAATCTCGAAGAAGCGATTCGATTGAATCCACGATATCGGCAAGATGCCAAGAGCGACCCGGAATTTGAGCAAATCATGAACGATCGACGTTTTCGCCAACTGGTTGAACACTAATCGAAAAAACTTGTAGTATCCCCTTGACAGCTTGTAGTACGCTGACTTATCTTTGTAGTATGAGATGAGACAAACAACAGCGGCTCAACTCAAATTGTTTAGGGGACGCGATTGGTGTTCGACTGCTCTGAAACCAACAAACGGACAGTTGCAGGACTGGGGTTCAATTCCCCACGTCTCCACCAAATCTATCTATAGCAGTATCTAATTCAGTTAGGACAGATTCCCGAAGCCCCCCAGCCCCCAAGTTTGGGGGAGAAAGAGTCTTGAGCAAGCAGAATTGGGTGTTTGGGGGCAACTCCGAGGATATCCTCATCTAAACTTTTACTGCTACAGGTCATGCACAAATGGTGTAACGGCAGCACAAGGGTCTCCAAAGCCTTTAGTCCGGGTTCAAATCCTGGTTTGTGCGTTCTGCTGTGTGCCCTCACCTAAGAAGCTTACATACGGTTAACTCGCCTGCAAAGCGGAGTAGGTTCGACTCCTACACATACAGCTTCTTGAACTTGCACACAGTAGATATCTATGAATCAAGTAGAGGTGTTTGCAATGGTTCATATTCGTTTTGAAGGTCGATCGTTCGATCGTACCGAAACTCAACTGGGTATTACATCCACTATGAATGATGTTGCAGTGAAAGAACGAGTGTCGCAACATCTAGAAGTGAATGTCGATCGACTGTCTGCTTATATGGTTGATCGTCGTCCAAGTGGGGATTTGATCATTCGCCCTGAAGCCGTTTATGGTTAAACTCTTTTACTTCGTGCCCTCACCGAAAAGGCTTACATACTAGCTCAGTGGCTCAGAGCGATCGCTCCTCCAGCGATTGATCACAGGTTCGACTCCTGTGTATGACACCCCGCTTTTTCAACTTGCACGAAGTCCAACCCTTAAATTTCTACACCGCGCCCAAACCGGAAGAACTTACACACTTGATTGAAAGCCCAGTGATTCCCGTTCTTCCGACTTGTGCGGTGATTGCGAGGACAATTCTATGAATAATACAGAACGAGATCTGCGCCTAGAAATGCTGAATAGCTTGCTCACGACCCCTCACCGCAAGCTAGAACAAGTTGCAGAAATTCACAAACTGATTGTTGAACTTGATCCAATCTTCTATGGTCATCTTGCAATCTGGTACCAGCGAAATGGTGATGTGCGAGATCATAAAGAAGTGTTCATCGCGCATCTATTAACGAGCAATTTAACTGAGCATCGGAATGCTGGATTTGTGATGCTACAAGAGTTACCACCTTATCAAGTTGCTCGCGTCGTGGACTTCATGAAACAGCAACGGAATAAGTTACCTCGATCGGCTCGAACTGCGGTACAACGCTATCTGAAGGCACGAGAAAGCAATCCTGAATTGTTCGATCGTGCTGCTCTTCGAGGTCGCAAAGCGATGAAGCATCTGTACGCTTCTTTGCACATCAAGCCAGATGAACGCGCCAATGCAATTTTGTTCCGCGATCAGCCTCCGGTCGGCTCTTTAGCAGAAGTTCTGAAGCAATTAGCAAAAACAGATAGTGCCGCAGAACAAGCGCGATTGATTGTGGAATTTAGATTGCCTTATACGATCGCAGTTGGCGCAGTCAAGCAACTCACTCCGACTGTGCTTGTAGCGTTGATCAACAGCATGACATCGCAGGAAGTGATCAATAACCTCAAGTCAATTAAGGCAAGAGGCGCAATGGATCATCCAGAGGTGAAAGCTTTGATTGATGCGAAACTTGATGAAGCTTCAAAAGGTTCGCGCGTTTCTGCATTCAAAGCTCAAATTGCGGCAGACGCAGTAGAGCTAGATAGTGAGACGGTTGCTCGGTTGGAGAACGTGACAAATGAGCAGGTCAAGCGGCGCGGTGTGATCACTCGATCGACTGCATTGTTTGTAGACAAATCAGGATCGATGCAAAATGCGATCGAGCTTGGTAAACAGCTTGCGGCTCTGATTTCTGGAATTACTCAAGCTGAGTTATTTGTCTATGCTTTCGACACGATGCCTTATACTGTAACGGCTCAGGGCAAAGAGTTGACCGACTGGGAACGCGCCTTTCAGCACATCAATGCAGGCGGTGGAACGAGCATCGGCTGCGCATTGGAGGCAATGCGGAAAAAGCGGCAGATTGTAGATCAGATTCTCATCGTGACTGATGAAGGTGAAAACTCGGCTCCTTACTTTGGTGAGGTTTACAAGACCTACTGCCAGGAGTTTTCTATTACTCCGAATGTGGTGATTGTTCGAGTCGGGGGTTACGGGAACTGGTTGGAAAGCCAACTCAAGAAACAGTTAACACCTGTTGAAACTTTCGCGTTCACTGGAGATTACTACAGCTTGCCGAATTTAGTTCCGTTCCTGACGCGCCCTTCTCGATTGGAGTTGCTGATGGAAATTCTGGATACGGCATTGCCTGTTCGGAACAATAACTAGCAGTAGAATGGGCATAAACTAGCTTTTATAGCAGTAGAAGTTTAGCTTAGGACATTCTCGGAGCTGCCCCCAAACCCCCAATTCTGCTTGCTCAAGACTCTTACTCCCCCAAACTTGGGGGCTGGGGGGCTTTTCAGAAGTGCCCTAATTGAAATAGATACTGCTATAGTTATGCCCTTCTTTTTTAATTGAACTATGGAACAGGCTCGATCGATAAAAGTCAGCAAATATCTCACTAAGCATCTGCGGCACAATCCAGAGCGAATTGGACTGTCTTTGGCTCCCGGTGGTTGGGTGAGTGTCGATGAATTGTTAGCGGCTTGTGCGTTTCATCAGTTTCCCATTACTCGCGCAGAATTAGAGAAAGTTGTCGCAACGAATGATAAGCAGCGATTTTCATTTGATGAAGCAAAGACGCGCATTCGAGCCAATCAGGGTCATAGTGTTGAAGTGGATCTACAACTCGAACCGCAAACGCCGCCGGATGTGCTGTATCACGGAACTGGAGAACTTTCTGTGTCAGCAATTTTAGAATCTGGACTATTGAAAATGTCGCGCCATCATGTGCATTTGTCCAAAGACACAGAAACCGCTCGTAAAGTGGGAATGCGACATGGGCGACCTGCGATTTTGACTGTCGATAGTGCAGCAATGCACCAAGCAGGATTTGTCTTTTACTGTTCAGACAATGGCGTGTGGTTAGTGGATCATGTTCCACCACAGTATTTAGCGATAGTTTAATTGACTGCGGAATCTACTCGTACTGATGTAGAGAAGCGCGATCGAACTGTCAGTCAATTGAGGGGATTGTAGGTCATCTATAACGATTCGATCTGAACTAAAACTTCTATCAGAGCAATAACGAATTTGCATTTGATCTTCCGAAGCAAACGGCATTAGGATTGCTGGAACTAGCGACATCTTTCCCAGTCCAAATCCTTTCCCTTATCCCATTTGAACTTCGGTGGATTACCATGCCCAAGAAACCCGATCGCCTTTCGCTGAGTCGGCAGCTTTCTCGACGGAAATTTCTACTCACCGCTGGAGCGACCTCAGTTGCAAGCATTCTGCTCAAAAGCTGTACCGGAACTCCTTCTTCACAAACCTCTGCTTCGACTGCTTCACCTGCTGCGGTCAATGTCAGTACTGGAATCAGTCCTGAAACAGCAAAAATTCGGCTTGGATTTCTTGGCATTACAGACATGGCTCCGTTAGCGATCGCCAAAGAGAAAGGCTTCTTTGCGAAGTACGGCATGGGCGAAGTTGAACTAATCAAACAACCGGGATGGGCACAAACCCGCGACAACTTAGAAATCGGTTCAGCAGGCGGCGGCATTGATGGAGCGCATTACGTCAATCCTTATCCTGAGACTTTTAGTGAAGGAATCGGCACGAAGAACAACATCAAGCTACCGATGTACACTTTGATGCGGTTGAACACTCACGGAAACGCGATTACAGTCGCTAGAAAGTACCAAGATCTAGCTCTTGGAAAAGATAGCTCTCCCTTGTTAACTGGATTCGAGCGAACCAAAGCGAGTGGCAAGAAAGCACAGATGGCATTTGCTGCAAGACAGACGAATCAGGATCTCTGGGCGCGGTACTGGCTCGCAGCAGGTGGAATTGATCCAGATGAACTATTAGATACTCAGGTCATTCCAACCCCACAGATTGTTGCCAAGCTGAAAACAGGTGATATGGACTTGTTTGCAGGGGGTGAGCCTTCCTCGAAACGGGCACTTAAGGATGGTGTTGGCTATACAGCGGTTCTCGTTTCCGAAATGTGGAAAAACCATGCTGAGAAAGTTCTCACAGTTCGAGCAGATTGGGTGGATAAGCATCCGAAAGCCGCGCAAGCCGTTGTCATGGCATTGATTGAAGCACAGCAATGGGGTGACAAACCAGAAAACAAAGCGGAATTGGCGCAAATCTTGGCGAAGCGTGAATATGTCGGTGTAGAGCCTGATTTGATGATCGATCGATTAACGGGCAAGTTCGAGTTTGGCAGCGGTCGCAGTTTCGATAATCCTGACTTAGCCTTGAAGTTCTGGCATGGAGATGGAGTATCTTTCTCGTATCCGTATCAGAGTTTAGATCGCTGGTTCTTGCTGGAGAACATTCGCTGGGGCTACTTGCCCGATACCTTTGATATCGATCGAGTGGTGAAAGCTGTGAATCGCGAAGATATCTGGCGGGAAGCTGCGAAAGCG
The DNA here is from genome assembly GCA_015206935.1 of Pseudanabaenaceae cyanobacterium LEGE 13415. Taxonomy (GTDB): domain Bacteria; phylum Cyanobacteriota; class Cyanobacteriia; order Leptolyngbyales; family Leptolyngbyaceae; genus Leptolyngbya. The sequence goes on from JADEXW010000032.1 coordinate 14,920, forward strand.
TTGAACATTGCGAGTGCTGAGATTCCCCAAGGCACTTCGCGCGGTGTAGAAACGTTCTTTGATGGGATTAAGTACGATCCAGAGAAGCCTTCTGATTATCTGAAGAGCTTGAAAATCAAGCGGGTGTAGTTTCTCCAATTTGTACGATCGATGCTATCTCGACCTTCACAAGCAAGATAGCATCGAAACGCTTCAAATTCACGCTACGCTTCGCAAATCTGCACTCGCTTCCGTTAGCAACCTAGAAAGATGTCGAAGCTTATCTGCAACTTCCTCAGAAGTCTCGATGTTCAATTCGCCTGATGTATCGCCGCCCAAACTCGTGAGCAAATTCGCGATCGCTTCTGGACTTTTCCCTTTCCGTAGCGCATCTTTCAACTCACCTAGATCATCCGCGATCGCGAGTCCTCGAAGTTGCTGCTGCCAAGCTTCGATAATCGCCATCGCTTGTTCGATCGGAATCGCAATCACGCCCTCTTGTAATAGCTCGATCGTCGTATCAATATTTGCTTGATCAATGTCTGCCATGATGAAATTTAGCAATACAACTTGTCGATCATGCTGAATTTCAACAGTTCAGATCGTCTCTCCTAAGTTTGAGAAGATTAGAGAGTATCTTGAAGGCGTTGAAGCTGCTCGATCGAAAACTCAGTTGTCTGGGCAACAACTTCGAGCGGTAAGCCCTGAGATAGAAGCTTGAGTGCCATCTCTCGCTTAATTTGCTGTTCAGTTTCTTGTCTAACTCGTTGTTCAGTTTCTTGTCTAACTCGTTGTTCAGTTTCTTGTCTAACTCGTTGTTCAGTTTCTTGTCTAACTCGTTGTTCAATTCGCGCCTCGTGTTGCCGCATTTGCTGTTCAGCTTCCTGTCTAACTCGTTGTTCAACTTGTGCCTCGTGCTGCCGTTCCCACTCTAAGAATGCTTCCGATAGTGCCATCACAGCCTCCCGATCACTAAAATCTTGAAGTTCGCTCAAATCAATTCTAACTTTCCAGTTGGCTAACAACCTTAAAATTCCGTTGCGGCGCGGATGAGCAGGAGGAAGTGCCAAGACTTCTCGAATTGCTCTTTCCTGCGTCCCGTCTCGCCCTAGGACTCTTAACCATAACGTTTCTTCTGTCTCAGGGAGTTGATCAATCGCTACGATCGCTGTTTTGAAGATCGATGGAACGAAATAAATTCCGGGTACCCAGTCTGCTTTGATCATGCAGCCCGCCTCTTCCAACAACGGTCGAGAAGTGGTTGTTGCTAAGATCCAAAGCATCGGTAGCTCATCTTCGGGAAGTGCTTCTTGTTGTGCTTTGCGTCGTTCATCTTCTTGAATCCAAACTAATTTCATCACTGCAACTCTGATTTCAGTTCGAGTTGGAGTATTGCGATAGGGTTCGAGCAAGCAGGACTTCTGAACCATTCGCCCCAATAGTCCTAAGTCACTTGATTGCACCCTTTTAGAATTTGGGACAAACCAAACATCAACGAATTTTGCTTCGCCTGGAATTTCGTATTGTCGCTGAACCGTTCCAAGTGGAGCTAGAAACTCCTCTAAATATTGCTTGGATAGTTGATCAAAAGGATTTTGAGCCATGTGAGCTATCCTAAAATTGGCGGTATCGATCGAGCAATTCCGCCAAGTAGTCAAAGCCATCGACTCCAATTTCGCCCACAATCTTCGATCGCTGTTCTTCTAAGATTTGATCAAAGCGCTCTCCAAGTTGTCCTTGCAAAATGGTGAGCAAACCTGCTGGAGAACGCCAATCGGTTGTTCCCATTTGTTCAAGTTTGTACATTGCGATCGTGGATGCAAACACCACTTTTGAATAGTCTTTTTCTTGGTAAAATGCTTCGCCAAAGTTAGCTAAACAAAGTGCATGAAGATATCGATCGCCTGCGTCTGCCGCTGCATAACTCGCTTGTTCTAAGTACTTCAATGCTTGATCAATATCATTCAAAGTCACATAAGCACTTCCGAGACTGAGGGCGCAGAGCGCTTGACTGCGTAGATCTTTCAGCTTCTCCGAGAGGGTTAACCCTTGCTCTAAGTACCCGATCGCTAATTCATACGCATCTGGATCAGCCTCCAACAGTTGAGCTTGGAAGACTTCAGCATATCCAAGATTTGCAAGAGCGTTTGCTTCACCCATTCGATCGCCTCTCTGCCGACTTAGAATTAAGGCTCGTTGACTGGTGCTAATTGCTTCGGCATATTGTTTCTGATTGATGCTAATGCGACTGAGATGATTCAAATTTGCAATCTCACATCGGTAATCTCCAGCTTCATGAGCAATGTCTTTTGC
>JADEXW010000293.1 GCA_015206935.1 Pseudanabaenaceae cyanobacterium LEGE 13415
AATCACAGGCGTTCCGATCGACACTTTTTCAAACAGCGCCACAACATCTTTATTCCGCATCCGAATACAGCCATGTGAAACCGCTTGCCCGATCAATTCCGGTTCGTTCGTGCCATGAAATCCGAGTTGCGTCTTTCCATCCGTCCAAAATCCAATCCACCGCACACCTAACGGATTATTCGGACCCGGTTGAATCACTTTGCCCGTTCTAAAATTCTTAAACACTGGATTCACTTCTTTCGAGAACACCTGATATTCTCCCGGCGGTGTTTCCCAACCCGGTTTCCCGATCGCGATCGGATAATTCGCAATCACCACATTGCCTTCATAAACAAAAACTCGCCGCGCTTTCGGTCGCACCACCAGGCGAATTTGATTGGTTTGCGGTTGAGACAAGGTAATCTCAGCCGTCGATCGCCAATCAGGAATTGCGCTCCCTATGGGAAGCGAAGCTACCGCTTGTGTTTCTCCAAAAAAGAATAATACGCCAACTAGGGCAAGAATCCATTTCATAGCACTTTTACTTTCACGCTACTTATAACATTCCGACTGATTCCGCTAAAATTATCAAGCTTCGATCGACACATTAGATCAGGCTGAACAGCGGATGTGGAAGTGACAAGATAGAATAAGTCCAGAAAACCTTATGATCGCAGGCTAGAAAAGCGAATGGGTAGAGTCGTTGGGATTGACCTGGGAACAACCAACTCGGTCGTGGCAGTCATGGAGGGCGGTAAGCCAGTAGTCATCGCCAATGCCGAAGGGATGAGAACTACGCCGTCGGTCGTTGGCGTGAATAAAGACGACGAACGGCTAGTCGGACAGATGGCGCGTCGTCAAGCGGTGATGGACCCGCAAAATACGTTTTTTGAAGTAAAACGCTTTATGGGGCGCAAATACAGCGAACTCAGCCCCGAATCTAAGCGCGTTCCGTACACCATTCGCAAAGACGAATCGGGAAATATTAGGCTGAAATGCCCCAGACTCAAGCGCGATTTCGCACCTGAAGAGATCTCGGCAATTGTTCTGAAAAAATTAGCCGATGAAGCCTCCCGCTATTTGGGCGAACCTGTTACAGGTGCAGTGATTACCGTTCCTGCTTATTTCAATGACGCGCAACGGCAAGCGACACGGGATGCGGGACGAATCGCAGGGCTGGAAGTGAAGCGGATTTTGAACGAACCGACTGCGGCATCGTTGGCGTATGGACTCGATCGAGTTCAAAGCGAAACGATTCTGGTATTCGATCTTGGTGGCGGTACGTTCGATGTCTCGATCCTGGATGTTGGGGATGGCGTGTTTGAAGTCAAGGCAACCAGCGGCGATACGCAGTTAGGGGGAGTCGAATTTGATAAAAAAATCGTCAACTGGCTGGCAGAACAATTCTTAGAACAGGAAGGAATTGATTTACGCAAAGAACGCCAATCGTTACAGCGACTCACCGAAGCGGCAGAGAAAGCGAAAATCGAACTTTCTGGCGTGGGCGTGACTGAAATTAATTTGCCGTTTATTGCGGCGGATCAAGATGGCCCAAAACACTTGAATGCGCGACTCACTCGATCGCAGTTTGAGGGCTTGTGTGAAGATCTTCTTTCTCGCTTGAGAAATCCCCTCAGAGAGGCGTTTCGAGATGCCGGACTGTCTCCACGCGACATTGATGAAGTGGTTCTGGTTGGTGGCGGAACCCGGATGCCAATGGTGCAAGAAGTGGTTCGATCGCTGATCAATCTCGAACCAAATCAAAACGTGAATCCGGATGAAGTCGTTGCTGTTGGAGCCGCGATCCAAGCTGGAATTCTCGCGGGTGAAGTGAAAGACATTCTCTTGCTGGATGTCACTCCGATTTCGGTTGGACTCGAAACGATCGGCGGCATTATGAAAACGCTGATTCCACGAGGTACAACGATTCCAACTCGTCGATCGGATACTTTTTCAACTTCCGAAGATAATCAAACCGTCGTTGAAGTCCATGTCCTACAAGGTGAGCGCCCAATGGCTTCGGGCAATAAATCTTTGGGACGCTTCAAGCTGATGGGCATTCCGCCTGCACCGCGTGGAATTCCGCAAGTTCAAGTCGCATTTGATATCGATGCCAACGGAATCTTGCAAGTGACTGCAATGGATCGCACCACTGGACGCGAACAAAGCATCACCATTCAAGGTGCATCCAACCTGAGCGGTGCTGAAATCGAACAGATGATCGAAGATGCAAAGCGGTATTCTCAACTCGATGAACTGAAGAAAGAAAAAGTCGAGAAGCGCAATCGGGCTGAGGCAATGACCTATCAGGCTGAACGGCAATTGCGAGAAGCGACTTTAGATTTCGGCTTCCAGTTTGTTTCGCCTTATCGGAATCGCATTGAGCCTCTGGTTTTACGACTCCGGGAAGCACTCGCGAATAATGACGATCGCGGAATTGATATCGCAGAAGCCGACCTGAAAGATGCACTCTACGATCTGCAACGCGAAATCTATGAGCAAAACCGTCTCGAAGAAGGCGAAGGCGGCATTCTGAAATCGATCAAAGACTTCTTCTTAGAAGATGACGATGATTACTATTACGACAATCGCCGCGATTACCGGGATGACTACTGGAGCGGTGGACGCAGCGGATACGCATTAAATCCGGCTCCAGAACCTCCCTATCGTCCAAATTATCCGAGTCGAGATCCTTACAACGACCCGTACAGTTCTGGAGGTCGATCGACTCCAAGAGATGATTACGGTTCCGATCGTTCTGACTACGATAGTCGATCGACACCTCGTGATGATTATGGTTCCGGTCGTTCTGATTACGGTTCACGATCGACTCCACGCGATGATTATTCAGGAGGTCGATCGACTCCACGCGATTCTGATTTCAACAGTCCCCCACCGCGTCGAACTTCTGATCCATACGGAAATTCCAACACCGATCCGTATAACGATCGCTCTCGCGGCTCAGATTACTACGATTACGGCGGAGGTAATTCTCGCCAAGATCGCACCCCTCGACGCAACGACGATTACGATTCACCTCGTCGAGATCCGTATAATTCATCTTCTAGTGGATCGGATTACGACTCCGACTATTACAACGATCGATCGCGCCGAGATGATACCCCGCGCAAACGTCCGAACCGTCCCAACTATCAACAAGACAACTGGGACGACGAAGACGATTGGCTGTAGACCATCCGGGACAAAGAGAATTGCGCTGAATCTCTGAAACAGTGTTACACTCTAGTCCCTGAGCTTTCTCACACTCTTTCTACTGCTGTTTTCCTATGCAAAGTTTCCGCAATTATTACGAGATATTAGGCGTTGCGAATGATGCGTCGGCTGATGAAATTAAGCGATCGTATCGACGTTTAGCGCGGCAACATCACCCGGATCTCAACCCCGGAAATAAAGCAGCAGAAGACAAATTTAAAGCGATCGGCGAAGCTTATGGTGTTCTCTCTGACTCAGTTAAGCGAGCAGAGTACGACAAATACGGGAATTTCTGGAAACAACGCGGCTTCCAAAGTGGACGAGGTGGGCAAGACGATAAGGCTACCTACGGCAAGTTTAGGACGTTCAATGATTTTTTTGAGGAAGTTCTAAACCGAAAGACGACCGCACCAGAACCTGAATTCGATCCGGTTCCGCGTCGAACTCAGACGACTCGCACCGTTCGCACGACACCGCCCCCTCCGCCCAGAGAAGAACCTGATCCATTCCGTCCAGGAACATCGAAAGAAAGCTACACGGTCAGACCTCCCAAGCCAAAACGAGATGCTGAGGCGCGTTTAACAGTTCCACTTGAAAAAGCTTATTCCGGTGGACGGGAGCGAATTCGACTCGAAGACGGTCGATCGCTAGAAGTCGATATGCCGCCTGCAATGATCACAGGGCAAAAAGTCCGCCTTCGAGAACAAGGCGTGAACGGTGGCGATCTGTATCTCAAGATTGAAGTATCGCCGCATCCATTTTTCAAACTGGAAGGCTTAGATATTAGCTGTAAGTTGCCAATTACACCAAGTGAAGCGGTTTTAGGTGCGCCTGTCGAAGTGCCGACACTGGATGGATTAGTGAAAATGGTGATTCCCGCAGGCGTTCGATCGGGACAGCGATTGCGCTTGGCAAATAAAGGCTATCCCGATGCGAATGGCGATCGGGGCGATCAAATTGTCGAAATCGCGATCGCGGTTCCCAAAGAGTTGAGCGAACAAGAACGCGAACTTTACGAGAAATTGCGACAGGCTGAAACCTTCAATCCGCGTAAAGATTTGCCCGTCTAATCTTCAGGAAGAATCCACTGGGGGGGCGCTGACATTCGTTCCTGCGCCTTTTTCCGGACTGCTTCTTCTGCGATCGCCAACATTTGATCGAGTGGGGTATCGCTGATAAATTGGCTGGCTTGCTGGGTGTATTCCCGATTCGGGCACTCATCGCCCAGAACACAGCCGTTTTGACACATTTCCGCACAATTAATTTCTGTCATTGAGTCTCTCCAGAGTCTTTCATTGTGTGTTCTCATTATGAGCAGTTCGCCCGATCGTTATTTTAGCGGGTGAGCGCGATCGTACTTCTCCCCCTCTGAGAGAATCGATCGTGTTAACTGCCCAGTTTGAACGCTTCGAGAAATAAGCTATAAATTAATCCGAGTTTGAGCGCGTTTAGCACTTGAGCAATCAGCGATCGACGAAACCGTTCACTGCCGCTATAGGTGAATCGGCTGATCACTTCGGTTCCGAGCAATAAGACAAATGCCTGAACAATATCGAGTTCAGCTTTTTGACCTGCGCTAGTTGAAATCGCACTGCCTAAGAAAAAGCCCAACAGTAATCCGATAATGAGCAAAGAAGTCCGCCGCCAAGGATTGCGAAAAAATTGATTCAATTGTCCTGCCGTCGAATCTACGATCGTACTTAGCCGCGTATTCTGCATAATTTCATTGCCCAATCTTTTTCAACAATATGCGAACTCTTGCCGAAATTAATCAAAAAATTGAACGGGGTCAAGCGATCGTTCGCACCGTTGAAGAAGTGAAAGCCCAAGTCGCAGAAATGGGAGTCGCAGAAACGGCGAAAGCGGTGGATATTGTGACGACCGGAACGTTTGAGCCGATGGAAGCTTCTGGGGCAATTTTGAACTTAGGACAGACTGATCCGCCGATCAAAATTCGCGCCTGCTGGATCGATGGAGTGCCTGCCTATGCAGGATTTGGAGCAGTAGATTTGTATTTGGGCGCATCTCAGTTAGTGGAATATCCGACTGGAGGAGAGCCGCTCGATAATGACGATCGAGAATCGCCAGAGGTTCGACAACGACAGAGAGGCGGCGGTCATGTGATCGAGGAATTGATTGCGGGAAAATCGGTCAATTTAAGAGCAATCGGACAAGTGACCGATTGTTATCCTCGATCGTCGTTTGAAACGACCATTTCCCGCGACACGATTAATCAGTTCTATCTTTTTAATCCGCGTAATCTCTATCAAAATTTCATTGTGGGTGTAAATGGTGGCGATCGACCTTTATTTACTTACCTTGGCGCACTTCAACCTCAGTTGGGAAATGCAGTCTTTTCTAATCCTGGAGCCATTTCTCCCTTATTAAACGATCCGGATTTGCAATTAATTGGAATCGGATCGCGAATCTTTTTGGGCGGCGGAATTGGTTATGTGGCTTGGGAAGGAACACAGCATTTTCCACTTCAGAAACGTTTACCGAATCGAACCCCGATCGGTCCTGCTTCGACGCTGGCATTAATCGGAGATGCGAAACAAATGGATTCTAAATGGGTTCGAGGCTGCTATTTTCGCGGCTATGGATCTTCGTTAATGCTTGGTGTTGGAATTCCGTTACCTGTACTAAGTGAAGAAGTAATCGCGCATTGTGCCGTTCGCGATAAAGATTTAGTTGCACCGATCGTAGATTTTTCTATTCCTCGCCGCGTTCGTCCAACGTTTGGATTAGTCAGTTATGCACAGTTGAAATCCGGACGATTGACGATCGATGGAAAATCCGTCCGAGTCGCTCCCCTTGCCAGTATTTATTTATCGCGCCAAGTTTCCCTAGAATTGAAGCGCTGGATTGAATCTGGAGCTTTTACATTAACTGAAGCGGTTGCGCCAATTCCTGTCGATCGTACTTTCATTCCTCAAGATATGCGGGGCAGTTAAACTGAATTCAGAACGCGAGGAAGCACTATGACGATCGCACCAGTAAGACCGCAAATTGGAGAACAGCGGGTCGTGTTTCGGGATTTGACTTGGGAAGGATACTTGCAGATTTTGTCAGCGCTGCCCGAATCTCGCGGTTCTCGCTTAACTTACGACGATGGGACATTAGAAATTACGATGCCGCTAGAAGCTCATGAATTCTACAGTCGTTTGATTGAGCGATTTATCTTAACGCTGGTTGAACTGTTCGGAATGCGGATTAAAACGATGGGTTCAACGACGATGAATTATCCGAATTTGCAAAAAGGTGCAGAGCCAGATAACGCTTATTACATTCAGAATCAACCGTTGGTAAAAGGTCGATCGATTAATTTTGCAGAAGATCCACCGCCTGATCTCGTGGTTGAAATCGATATCACGCACACCGACATTGCCAAAAATCAGTTCTACGCCAGCGTTGGAGTTCCTGAGTTTTGGCGCTTTAATGGCGAAGTTTGGCGAATCTATCAACTGCAATCGGGTGCTTATGTCGAAGTAGAAGCAAGTCCAACGTTTCCCCAAGTTCCAAAAGAGCGACTCTATACCTTTTTAGAAC
>JADEXW010001006.1 GCA_015206935.1 Pseudanabaenaceae cyanobacterium LEGE 13415
GCTTTATGGTTGCAATTCCGCTGTTTTTGCCAATTTGGAATGGCGAAACGATCGCACCTACTGATTTCACATTTGCCTCAATTCCAATTCGGTGGCTCCTAATTCTAATCGGGGGAGTTTTGGTCCCATCATTAGCAACGAAATGGGTTTTTACAAAAGTTTCAAACGCTAAATTCTGCGAAAAGAGCGGCGTTTTTTTGAAAAAACATCGAGTCTTAAATTTAGAGTTTGATTTTGCAGAAAACGCTTTGGAACTTCTCAAGCGGCAAGAATACGAAGCAGTTGCCAAACTTCCAAAAGCAGATGGAAGATATCCAAGTCACTCTGCTCATGTGATTTTGTGGCAGCATGACTGCGCTCAAGTCGCTTTCTTGGAAATGCAAGCCAAGTTTAAAGGGGAATACACGAGTTTTGGCAAAGTCAGAGTCGCGAAGAAAAAATGGCTAGCATTTTCCGTTCTGGTTGATCGCGATCGTACTCAATTGATTAATCAGTCCTTCTTGATGACTCCTTAACAGGATGTTTGAAAAAAGTAGTGAGATCCTCTTGCATCCTTACTAAAGCGTCCTCTAGCTTCAGAATGACTCGTTGCAACACTCGCGCAAGTTCTGTACGCAGAAGAAAAGCCGACTTCGTTATTTGTGATCCCGCCGTTCCTAATCACGATACGATGAGAAGACTGTTACTTTTGTTAATCTAACGCGAACTGCTTATGAAGCGCTTATTGTCTCGCCTGCTGGCGCTAGTGATGGTTGTTGCGATCGGGCTTGTCGGGTGTACGAATGCACCGGGGGGTCTGACAGGCAACTACCGTGAAGATACGCTCACGGTGATTAATACCCTGAAAACTGCGATGACGCTTCCCGCCGATGCACCGAACAAAGCGGCGATTCAAGGCGAAGCTCGCAAACTAATCAATGATTTTGCTGCTCGCTATCGTCGCGATACATCACTGGCAAAGCTGAGTTCTTTTACGACGATGCGAACTGCTCTGAATTCACTTGCGGGACACTATAGCTCGTATCCGAATCGTCCTGTACCTCAGAAAATGGTCGATCGATTAAACATCGAGTTCAGTCAAATCGAAGCCTCACTGAAACGCGGTAACTAATTGGTTTTCTAATCAAAAGACCCAGAGAGCAAGTTCACTCTTTGGGTCTTTTTTGTGGATTTTGTACGATCGAGATTCAAGCGAAAAGATACAATTAGGGCAAGAT
>JADEXW010000294.1 GCA_015206935.1 Pseudanabaenaceae cyanobacterium LEGE 13415
GCTTTGACTGCAACCAGTATCGGAATTACGGCGCGAGTGTTGTCAGAACTGCAACAAATTAGCTCAAAAGAAGGACAGATTATTATCGGTGCAGCCGTTCTCGATGATGTGCTGGGCATTATTGTGCTGGCGGTTGTTGCAGGATTGGCAAAGACTGGAGAAGTTCAGGTTGGAGATGTCGTTTACCTGATTCTGAGTGCTGGTGTGTTCTTGATTGGGAGTCTCTGGCTCGGACGATTGTTAAGTCCACTGTTTGTCAAGCTGGTAAATGAACTGAAAACTCGCGGTCAATTGCTTGTATCTGCATTGATTGTGGCGTTTGTGCTGGCGGATATTGCTGCGGTGATTCAATTAGAAGCGATTCTTGGTGCATTTGCAGCGGGATTGATTTTGGCAGAAACCGAGAAACGGACAGAACTCGAAGAGCAAATTAAACCGATCGCAGATATGCTCGTTCCCGTTTTCTTCGTCGTTGTGGGAGCGAGAACCGATGTCAGTGTATTGAACCCGTTCGATCCGGCGAATCGCGAAGGATTAATTATGTCGGCTTTCCTGCTCGTGGTCGCGATCGTGGGGAAGGTAGTGACAGGCTTCACCGTATTCGGTCAACCGGAACTGAATCGATTAGCGATCGGGGTCGGGATGATTCCACGGGGTGAAGTGGGTCTAGTTTTTGCATCATTTGGCGCGAATAGTGGAATTCTCTCAGATGCACTTCAAGCGGCGATTATCGTCATGGTGATTTTGACAACCTTTCTCGCACCGCCATTACTGCGCGTTGTCTTTCCGCAAACGGACTCCGTAACCACACCGAGTCTAAGTAGCATTGATGACATCTGAGGAAAAAAGTATGTTGAAGTTCAAGCATCCATACTAGAATGCTCTAGCCCAAACCTAAAAAAGATTTAACTTTTTGGGTTTGGGATATCGTTGTTTCATGCTCTAAATTTTATGCAACCGCTATTCCTGAGAAATTCGATCGCAGAAACCAGAAACTCGATCGCGTTTTTTTGCGTCCCCGACATCGAAGGACATCACATTTTTCTCACATAAATCGAGCAAATTTTCCAGATATCAGGAACGAGCTTGCGGAGATTAGGTCAGTCGATCCGATACGGTTGATTTTGCTTCGATTCTTTGAGAAAAAACCGATTGAATCGGTGTGATGAATATTAGCTCAAGCCCTTGTGCATGGCTGAACAGATATTCATCGATCGTGGGTGAGCGAGGACGTAGATTCAGAATTGATGCTCAGATTTGTTGGCAAAATTAGATGATTTTGCACTGCAATTTTGACTATCAAATGACTTGGAAATGATTGCCGAAAATAGCGGCTTGACGCATAACAAGGAGAGAAAAGTTGGAACGCGGTCTTCAGTCTACCAGAGCAAAAAAATGGAATAAAAGATTTAATTTGCAAGCGTACTTTTTGCTCTGTTCATTCTATTTTTTACTACTCACTTTTCCGGCTCAAGCAGCTAGATTACAGTCTTGGCGATTGAGTCCGACTCAAAATCAACTCGAATTTTCAACCGATGATGGAGTCCAACCGAAAGCGCAGCTTCTCAGTGATCCGACTCGGTTGGTAATCGATTTACCCGGTGTCACCTTCGGGCGACCGCAAGTCACGGAAAATTACAGTGGTGCGGTGCGATCGATCCGGGTTGGACAATTCGATCGAGGAACCACCCGAATTGTGGTTGAGTACGCTCCTGGCTATACGGTTGATCCCAGCCGCATCCAATTTCAAGGCAGAGCGGCAAATCAATGGGCGGTTCAGTTACCGACACCGACTTTTTCAGGCGGTGGAGCGGCTCCAATCACGCCGCCCCCAGTGACACAACCCCCGATCGCACAACCTCCGATCTCGCAACTTCCGCCCCCTGCAACGGGACGAACTTTTATTCAGAGCTTGCAACCGACTGGAGACGGCTTCTTCCTTAGAACGACAGGCGGAACTCCGACCGTTCGATCGATTCGCTCAACCGATCGTCGTCAGATGATCATCGATATTTTCAACTCATCGATTTCGCCAAGCTTAGTCCAGCGTGATCTTCCGGTGAACGTGAACGGTGTTTCTCGCGCTCAAATTACTCAGTTTGATGCAAATACAGTTCGATTGACGTTAACTCTCCCGATTACAAGCGGGAACTGGAATGCGAGTGCAAGCCCTTCTGGTGGCTTGATTGTGCTACCTCAAACCGTTGTGGGAACTCCCGGAACATCTCAACCGCCAGCCGGACAAACTGCGATCGTGCAATCGGTCGAACTTGATGCCAATCGTCAGTTAGTCATCCGAGGAAATCAGCCTCTAAGCTATACCGCAGGCTGGGATCGGGCGACCAGTTCTTATCGCGTGTTGATTCGATCGGCACGTACCGATGCCAACTTTAGAGGACCTCAGCTTCCCGCAGGTAGTCCTCTCATCCAAGCGCGAGTTCGTCAAGACGGAAACGATGTCGCAATCTTACTAACTCCCGCTTCTGGTGTGCAATTTGGCGAAATCGTACAAAACTCACCACAGCAGCTCACTTTACCGTTGCGTCGTGGATTGTTTCCAGTCGTTCCGCCTACCACGCCTACTCCAATTCCCACGCCTACCCCAGTTCCCGTTCCCCCAAGACCTACGCCTACACCCGTTCCGCGTCCTCCGGTTCCGAATGGTCGTCTCGTGGTTGTCATCGATCCAGGACATGGTGGACCTGATCCGGGAGCCGTTGGAATTGGTGGCATTCAGGAAAAAGAAATCGTTCTCGATATCAGTCGGCGCGTTCAGGCGAACTTAGAGCGATCGGGCGTGACCGTCGTGATGACTCGCAATGCCGATATTGATCTGGATCTCCAACCGCGTGTAGACATTGCCCAACGAGCGAATGCCACGATTTTTGTGAGCATCCACGCCAATGCGATTAGTCTTAGCCGCCCAGATATCAGTGGATTAGAAACTTACTATTTCCAAAGTGGGTTGGAATTAGCTCGCACAATTCATCGCAATGTCTTACAAGGAACAGGCATTGAAGATCGGGGTGTTCGGAGCGCTCGATTCTTTGTTCTACGACGCACGAGTATGCCTTCTGTATTAGTTGAAGTCGGATTTGTCACCGGACGGAATGATGCAGCTCGGTTGTCTGATTCTGCGTATCGTCAGCGCATGGCAGACTCGATCGCGCGTGGCGTTCTGGACTATTTGGGACGACGTTAAACCTTGACATCCCCCGATCTGGTCTTGAGCGACTGAGCAAGAGAGCATAGACTGAAGTGAACGTTAGGAGACTGAAGCTGAATGTCAGGGTGCGAATCGCTTCAGGCTTCTGACTTCTAACTTTCTGGTGTGAGGATAGAATCAATGACCAATTCAGCAGAGAACTTCGGTACGCCGAATGGCTCAGATCCGATCGGGCTTTTTGATAGCGGGGTCGGAGGGTTGACGGTGCTACGCGAAATGTATCGTCAATTGCCGCAAGAGTCGCTGTTGTATTTCGGAGATACGGCTCGTGTCCCGTATGGAACGCGCACTTCATCTGAAATTGTCCAATTCGTGCGGGAGATTCTGCATTGGATGGTGGAGCGCCGCGCCAAAATGGTGATCATGGCGTGCAATACGAGTTCGGCTTTAGCGATCGAGACCGTTCGCCAAGAGTTTCCCAACTTACCGATTTTGGGTGTGATTCTTCCGGGTGCGAGTGCGGCAGTTCGTCAAGGGAAGCGCATTGGTGTGATTTCGACTCCGGCGACCGCTAAGAGTGATGCGTATCGACAAGCCATTCTCGAAGTTGATCCAACCGCCCAAGTATGGCAAGAAGGATGCCCGGAATTTGTGCCTTTGATCGAACAAGGACGAATTCATGATCCTTATACGATCGAGGTGGCTCAAAAGTATCTCAAGCCTTTATTAGAGAACAACATTGATACGCTGATCTATGGCTGTACACACTACCCGCACTTGGCTCCGGTCTTAAGCTCGATCGTGCCAAAGTCAGTTCAATTTATTGATCCGGCTGTGCATGTAGCGAAAGCTGCCGCTCAAGAATTGGAACTGTTAGGATTACGAAATCTCAAGGCTCCAGCCCCGACGCAATTCTGTGTCAGTGGCGATCCGCAACCGTTTATCGAAGTTGCAGAGCAATGGTTGGGATCAAGACCGATCGTGCAACAAGTCACACTGTCGGAATCGGTAGCAGTTTAATAGAAGTGTTTGGAGTAGTGGTGTTAATGTACTTGTAAACACTACTCCAAATTTTTAATAGCATTATCCCTCATGGTTAGCATCATTCCTACACCCCAAAACCTAATTACGGATGCCTGGGTGAGAGCCACTTGGGAGGAATTTATCAGCATCGTCGATCGTCCCGAATTTGAGACCACGCGCTGCTACTACGATGCAGGCTATATGAGGATTGAAACGATGCCGATCGGATTTGCTCATGGACGAGATAATTCTCTCCTAGCATCAGTTGTAACTTTCTACGGAACTCTAAAAAATCTGTCGTTTCTATCGATCACGAATGGCAGTTTTCGGAAGTCGGGTGAGCGCGAATGTCAGCCAGATCTTGCGTTTTACATTGGCACAGAATTACCAAGGATTCCGAAAAGTAACAGTCCGGTAGATGTAAATCTGTACGGCGCTCCAACATTAGCGATCGAAGTTTCTTCCACTACACTCAGCGATGATTTAGGACAAAAGCGGCTCTTGTATGAACGACTCGGAGTTGCAGAATATTGGGTCGTTGATGTGGAAGCTGCGACGGTGATTGCTTTCTCGATCTCCGATGGCGGCAGCCGTCAAATTCAAGTCTCATCGGTCTTGCCAGATTTATCAATTTCGGTCATTGAAGAAGCGTTACGACGAAGCCAAACCGAAGATGATGGAGCCGTCAACCGCTGGTTAATCCAACAATTTCAATAGCCCTCTCTTGCCACAATCTGAGAACCTTAAATATTTCATCCCCTAGAATTGCGGATTTATGAGTAAAATAAGGTCACAAGCCGTAAAAAAACTTAACCTATAGCTTCTAAGTCGGCAAATACATGACCTCAGCCACATCCCTCTTTTCTCCGGTAGAAGCGGATTTACGTTTACTTGCCGAGAATCTCAAAAATCTCATCGGTGCGCGTCATCCCATTCTTTACGCTGCCGCAGAACACCTGTTTAGCGCCGGAGGAAAACGTATTCGCCCTGCGATCGTTCTCTTAGTTGCCCGCGCCACGATGCGAGGACAAGACATCACTCAACGTCATCGCCGCCTTGCCGAAATCACTGAGATGATTCATACGGCAAGTTTAGTGCATGACGATGTGATTGATGAATCCGAGATGCGACGGGGTTTGCCTGCGGTGCATAGTCGATTTAGTACCCAAGTGGCAGTGCTGGCAGGGGATTTTCTCTTTGCTCAGTCTTCTTGGTACTTGGCGAACTTAGAAAATATTGAAGTCATTAAACTTTTGTCCGAGGTGATTAAGGATTTTGCTGAGGGAGAAATTCAGCAGGGTCTACTTCGGTTTGATACAGGTTTAACGATCGACTCTTATCTAGAAAAGAGTTACTACAAAACGGCTTCGTTGATTGCGAATAGTTCTAAGGCGGCAGCATTACTGAGTGATGCGTCTAGTGCTGAAGCTCAAAAGCTTTATCAATACGGCAGACATTTGGGTTTAGCTTTCCAAATCGTGGATGATATCTTCGATTTTACGAGTTCAACTGAAGGACTTGGAAAGCCTGCGGGATCGGATCTGAAGAGTGGAAATCTCACGGCTCCGGTACTGTATGCCTTGGAAGAGAAGCCGTATTTGGAAGAGTTAATCGATCGAGAATTTGCTCAAGAAGATGACCTGGAGCAAGCCTTAGCCCTGGTGCGCGATAGTCAAGGGATTCAGAGAGCGAGAGAACTGGCAACTTATCATGCAAAAGCAGCGATCGATTATCTTTCGGATTTGCCTCCGTCTGATTCTCGACAGGCATTGATTAAGCTGACAGACTATGTTCTGAATCGCTCTTATTAATAGTGGTTGATTGAAATAGTCTACTGCGTTTTGGCTGGGTTGTGCCCCCTAAATCCCCCATTCTGGGGGACTTTGAAGGTTGAAACCGTTCTGGAATTCTGGAAATTCTTTTAGCTCAAAGTCCCCCAAATTTGGGGGATTTAGGAGGCATTAGCCGATTCAATCGAAGCCAACGGTTTATTGAGCTTGAACGATTGATAGTCTGAGACGGGATTACCCCGTCTTTTTTATTAACAATATCTACCCATAGATAGAGTAAATTTCGCTCCATTACTGTCTAGTTATGCAATTTTAATGTGCGATTTATAACTCGTGAAGGATGGGAATTGCAGCATTTATTACTACAGTTAATGCCAATGGAGACGAACTTTCACAATTGTTAGCGCTCATTTATCGTGATTTGGTAATCGAACTATGGCTATCTCAGGTCAACGTCCTCGGATCGCATTAATCTCAGTACACGGTGATCCCGCGATCGAAATTGGCAAAGAAGAAGCGGGTGGACAAAATGTTTATGTGCGCCAAGTCGGTGAAGCGCTTTCTCGCCAAGGCTGGCAAGTCGATATGTTCACCCGGAAAGCAAGTGTAGATCAGCCTGAGATTGTCCAACATACGCCGCATTGCCGCACGATTCGCTTTGTCGCTGGACCTCAAGAATTTATTCCCCGTGATGATCTGTTTAGATATTTGCCTGAGTTTGTTAAACAATTTCAACAGTTCCAAGCTGAGTCAGGATACCAA